>JAQWRY010000028.1 GCA_029243485.1 Candidatus Binatia bacterium
CGTGCTGGCCTCCGGTGACGACCAGGCCGCGTATCGTCGCGGCGGCGCAGGTCGTGAGTTCGACGCCCCGGGTACCCGGGGCGGTGACCGTCACGTCCTGGAGGAGAAGGGTGCCCGAGGTGGAGGCCTTCACGCCGACCTCGGTCGGCGTGTCGATGAGGACGTCCTGGATCGTGGTGTCGCTCGCGCCCGTGATCTCGATTCCGTGTTTGGCGCCGTTGGTGGCGCCATCGATGGTGAATCCGTCGATCGTCGTGCCGCTGTGGGAGATGGTGATGCCGATGTCGTCGAAGGGGATTTCGAGGATGGCGCCCGCGGTGGTGAGGATCGTCGTGTCGTCGACGGTGGTCGCGATGGACTCCGCATACGTGCCGGCTGCGACGACGATGGTCTCGTCGTCTAGGAGACCGGACGCCAGGGCGTGGCTGATGGTCGCCCACGGCGTATTGGGATCCTGCGCAGCGATGCGGTCATTCGCGTCGCTGCCCGTTGCGCCGTTTACGTAGTACGTAGCCGGGCCGGTGGGGACCGCGGGCGGGCCGGCGCCGGCGCTGGCTCCTTCGTGGAAGCCCATGTCCGCGGTGCCTGAGTCGGGCGCCAGGTCCTGACGCGTCGAGCCGTCGATGTCGCGTTCGGCCACGAGGCCGGAGCCCGCATCGACAGCTGGGCTCGACGGGTCGAGGGCAAAGACGTCGTCGGCGTAGTTCGCGATCCCTCCGCGGGTGCCGTCGGATCCGTTCGGGTCGACGTACATTGGTGAGATCGCGAGCATGCCCCCACCGAGCGCGTAGGACGACGGCGAGAGCCGCGTCGTGTTGCCGAACAGCAGGATGTTCTGAACGTTCGCGCCGGCCGTGTCGAAGAAAAGGCCGATGCCGAGGTTGTGGGTGATGATGCTGTCGTAGACGTAGGCGGTCGCGTTGCGGAGCCGCACGCCCCCACCGCTTGCTAGTCCGTTGTACGCCACCGTGTTGAACGCGATCACGTTTCCGGTCGACGTGGGGGGCAGGGGAGTGTCGGTGTTCTCGATGTCGATGCCCCACTCGCCGTTCTCGTACGCGAGGTTGTTCCGAACGTAGGCGAGGCTGGACTTTTTGAGCAGGATGCCGCGGCCGCCGGCCGAGATGGCGCGGGAGTTCTCGATCGTGACTCCGGCGGTGGTCTCGATGTGGAACCCGTTCGACGTTGCGCCGACACTCGTGGAGCCGCGAATGACCAGGCCGTCGGCCGTCGCAGCACGGATGCCGTGCGTGCCACCCTCGATCGTGATGCCTTCGATGAGGATGTCGGCGTGCGAGATGTCGATACCGGGGCTGCCGCCGCCGGCGGTGATCGTCACGGGCCCGCCCAGTGCCCGGAGCTCGACGTTCGCAAATGCGGAAGCCGGGTTCTCGCTGTACGTGCCCGACTGAACGCGGATCGTGTGCCGGCCTCCCGTGGTGTCCACGGTGCTCAGGGCGTGGGAGATCGTTGCCCACGGAGTCGTTTGTGTTTGCGCCTCTAGAGCTGACCGCGCGTCGTCTCCCGTGCCGCCATCCACGTAGAACTCCAACGCGGATGCGCTACTCGCCACCGAGATCAGGGCGGCGGTGAAGGAGACGATGAGCGCGACCGTTGCCGGCCGCGCCCAAGGCTTTATGCCCTGAATCATAAGGATAGAAAGTTCGTTTTTTTGGGGGTGTAATGTCGGGGGGTGTAACGTGTCGCGACGCAGTGCGTACCTTGGCCTGCGGTGTCGCGTAGCCCTGCGGAGTCCGCGGAGGTGGCGGCGCCTGGGAATCATCGCCGTCCACCTCCTGGAATCCATTTCTCGCCTGGCTGTCTCGTCAGTCGTTCCGCCCACGGTGCGACTGACTCGAGTGCGATACCGTGCCGTACCCTGATCCACGGATATCGCTGCCATTGGCGAACCTCACATCTGAGTTCCCACTCCCCTTTTTATCCGTGTGCCGCTACCGGACGGCACCTCGCGAAAGCGTCAGTTGGCTCTCGAGCGAGACTTCGGATTGCACCCGGGTCGCGGGCTCTCCTATGTGGGTTCGGCTAGTCAGCCTGGACGGATGAGGGGGTCCGGGGGCGGATTGCGCAGACCCAGCAGCCCTTCGGGTTGCCGGAATCCCCGGGGAGCTCCGATGTGGAGCCGAGGTGAGGCAGAAATCGTCGTGTAGGGGGTGAACGTCTTGCCCGTGAGCGCGGAGTCCACGAACGGGGGAGACTCGCTGACGTTCCCGGTGTAGGGCACGTTCAGCTCCGCGAAGCCTGGGTTTTCCGCCGCCGTCCGAGCGCTGTGCTCAGGCATCGGCTGGACGAAAGCGAAGCACACCATCGCCATGATGGTGGCAACCGTCGCCCAGGCTCTTACGAAGGATCGACTCATCCCAGGCCGTGCAATGTGCAAGTGCAGAGCCACCGAGAGTAGACAAACAGGGGGTTTTTCGGCGGGGACGTCGTGCGCCCGCGCAAGATCGGGCGACTATGCCGGGAAACGATCGTTCGGTGGGGATTGGGCCAGTTGCCCGTTCCTACAGCTCCCAGTGGCCGACACCATGGGTCGCCGCGTCTGTTTCCAGGCCCAGGGCTGGCGAATATCCGAGTACCGATGGCCGGTGGGCCGCGCGTGTTCTATGAGGGACGACAATGAGACCGACACCCCGGATCCGAACGATTCTTCTCACGGCAGCGGTGAGCCTCCTGTTGGCCGCCCCGACTACGGCCCCAGCCGGCGTGTTCGAGGCCTTCGGTCCGAACTCGGATTTCCCAGACAGCAATCTCGTCATGCCGTTTGTGGCGAAGGACTCGCGCGTCGGCTTTTTTTCGATTTCCAACCTGGGTGCCGGCGATCCAGAGGGCGCCCCGGTCCCGGTCGACTGGCGGTTCTACGACGAGAGTGGCGAACTCTTGATCTCCGTCGAGCGCCACATCCTGGGTGAGGGCGGCACCGACATCGTCGACGTCACGCAGGTGCGCAGCAAGGCGGCGGACGGCAGTCAGGGGCCGTCGACGAACCTGTCGGGCCGAAACGGTTTCGTCGTCGTTTCCAACGAAAACGGTGAGCCCGACCTCGTCGGCAACTACACGATCGCCAACACCTCTGCGAACTCGGGTTTCGGTGGCAACGCTGCCGGGCTCGGCTTCGTCGGCCTGCTCGCTCCGAACACCTTCTTGTTCGGCACGAGCTTCGCGCCGAGCAGCCTCGGCGACAATCTCTTGATGATTCTTGGTATCGACGACTTCGATCCGGTGCCGACGTCGCTTACGGAAGGCGCGATCCCACCTGCGGGCCAGGTCATATTCACGGTCGAGGTATCGCTGTATTCCAATGACGCGCCGTCGGGACTCCTTGCGAGGGTCGAGGTCCCGGTTCAGGGGACGGCCGTGTTTATGAGCTTGCAGGAATTGTTCCCCGGCTTCGATCTGAACACGTCGGTTTCTATCGTCACCATTCCGCTCACCGAAGGCGTCTCGATCATCGGGTTCTACGGCCAGGCCGTCGGCCAGTTCGGCGCCGGGCAATCCCTGCGGACGGACCTGCCGTTCAAGTGAGCAGCGCCGCGTTTCCTCCGGTCGCGCTGACCGTTGCCGGGTCGGACTCCGGGGGAGGGGCGGGCCTCCAGGCCGATCTGAAGACGTGGGAGGCTCTCGGCGTCTTCGGTACGAGTGTCGTGACCTCCGTCACGGCGCAGAACACGCGCGAGGTTCGCGTCGTCGACGCGGTCGCCGAGGACCTGGTTCGAGCGCAGCTCGATGCGGTCTTCGACGATCTCCCGGTCGCTGTCGTGAAGACCGGGCTTCTCCCGACCGCCTCCATGGTGCGCGTGGTCACCGAGGGGCTCCGTGCCCATGGAGCCCCGTTGCTCGTCGTGGATCCCGTGCTCGTGGCCACCAGCGGTGACGAACTCGCCGGCGCCGATGTGGGGGGTGCGGTCCTCGAGTCCCTGGCTGCGATTGCGACCCTTCTCACCCCGAACCTACGCGAAGCCGAGGTGCTCTCGGGCCGGTCGGTCGCGGGCCTTTCGGAGATGAGGGACGCGGCGCGCGCGCTCTCCGACCGCTGCGGCGCCGCCGTGCTCATCAAGGGAGGCCACCTCTGGGGCGCGGCCGTCGACGTGCTCCTCGACGAGGCCGGATTCGAGGAATTCGCAGCGGAGCGGATCCCGGGTGGGCCGGTGCATGGTACCGGCTGTACGCTCTCTGCCGCGATCGCGGCGGGCCTTGCGGCGGGGAAGCCGCTCCGGGAGTCGGTCGGTGTTGCAAAGCGTTACGTGCACTCAGCGCTTCGCGGCGCGTTCACCCTGGGCGCCGGCGCGCGGGTCCTCGCACACCGTTCGCGGTGAGCCGCGGAGTGGCAAGGCATGAACCCTATGTCGACGGTGGTGCGCTAGAGGCCGGACTGCGCGCGTTGTCGCAGGAAGTGGTCGCAGAGAACCAGCGCGACCATCGACTCGACCATCGGGACCGCCCGGGGGAGCACACACGGGTCGTGTCGCCCCTCGGCTTCGAGCTGAACGCTCTCGCCTTTTGTATTGACGGTCTCCTGCGCCTTGTGAATCGTCGCGGTGGGCTTGAACGCGGCGCGAAGAAAGATGGTCTCGCCGTTGGAGATGCCGCCCTGCACGCCGCCGGAGTGGTTCGTCCGCGTACGTACCTTGCCGCCGTCGGTGTAGAACGGATCGTTGTGTTCGATGCCGCTCAGCTTGGTGCCTGCGAATCCGGATCCGATCTCGAAGCCCTTACACGCCGGGAGCGAGAGAAGCGCCGCAGCGAGATCGGCTTCGAGCTTGTCGAACACCGGCTCCCCGAGTCCGGCCGGCATTCCGCGGGCCACGCAGGTGACGACTCCCCCGAGTGAATCCCCGTCGCGGCGTGCCGCGTCGATGCGCTCGATCATCTCCTCGGAGGCCTTGGCGTCGGGGCATCGCGTGATGTGCGCGTCGACCTGCTCGCGTGTCACCGTTTCGCTGTCGACCGAGGCTTCGATCTCGTGCACGCGACTTACCCACGCGACAATCTCCCCGGCGCCCGCCTGCGCGAGGACCTGGCGCGCGATCGCGCCGCCGGCGACGCGGCCGATGGTTTCGCGGGCGCTCGCCCGACCTCCGCCCTGCCAGTTCCGGATGCCGTACTTGGCCTCGTAGGTGTAGTCGGCGTGCGAGGGGCGGTAGACGTCGCGCATGTGCTCGTAGGCTGACGGCCGTGGGTCCTTGTTGCGCACCAGCATCGCGATCGGCGTGCCGAGGGTTTGGCCCTCGAAGACACCCGAGAGGATCTCGGCCTGGTCGGCTTCCTTGCGTGGCGTCGTGAGCTTGCTCTGGCCCGGGCGACGTCGATCGAGTTCCGCCTGGATCGCGCCGGCGTCGAGCGCCAGGCGGGGCGGGCACCCGTCGACGACCACACCGACCCCGCCGCCATGGGATTCCCCAAACGTGGTGATGCGGAAAAGCTCTCCGAACGACGAACTCACCCCATCATTCTATCCGTCCAGGGCCGGGGTCGCACGTTCGGGAGGATGGGAGGCTTCCGGCGAGCCCTTGCGCCGTGGCCCCGTAACGGCTTCGTCCAGGCAGATGTCGGCCAGCGCTACCGTTCGTCGCTTTCGCTATCGCGGCCTTCGCGTCGTCTACGAGTCCTTCCCTGGGCCCATCACAGCCATCGTGTTGAGCATTCGCGGCGGGGCTCGCTTCGACGGTGCCCGTCCGGGGCTGGCCCACATGGCCGAGCATATGCTCTTCCAGGGGACGGAGAGCTTCGACCAGCGTGAGCTCAATCGCCTGGCGGCCGAGTGTGGCGGAAATCACAACGCCGAGACCGGCTACGAGAGCATGGAGCTCACGTTCGAGGTGTTCAACGAAGACCTGGACCAGGCCCTCGGCTTGCTCGCCGAGCAGTTCTACCGGACACGTATCGACCCCAAGCGCTTCGCGAAGGAGCGCCGCGTCGTCCTCGACGAGATTCGTAGCTACCACGACGACCCGCTCGACTTTCTGCACGAGCGCGGCTGGCGGGCCTTCTACGACGATCCCATCGGCCGTCCGATCTGCGGCACCGCGAGCTCTCTGCGGGCCATGCGCCCGGCGGACATCGCGAGCTTCCTACGACGCTTCTTCGTGAACACGAACGCGGTCCTCTGCGTCGTCGGCGGCTCCTCCGAAGACGACGTGCGTCGCTCGCTTCGGCGCCATGTCCTCGCGGACAGAACCGGGATCGCTCGCGAAGGCGGCGGGGCTCGGGGGCGGAGAGCCGGCGCCATGCGCGTCGGTGGCGGGCCGCGGGGGCAGGGCTTCGTCACACGGTTCCTCGAGCTCGATCCGTCGGTCGAGAACCTGCTCGCGGTCGGGGTCGCCCTCGACCTCGTCGGGGCGGATGCGGACGGTGCGCTGTTCCAGGCGGTCCGGGAGGAGCACGGCCTCGGGTATGAGGTCTCGGCGGATATCGAGTTCGGTATCGGATGGGGAGCCGCGGTTCTGTCGGCGAGCGTCCGGCCCGGGCAGACCGCCAGGCTCGCTCAGGTGATGGATAGGGTCCTCCAAGAATCGGTCGAGAAGGGCTTCGACCCGGCTGATCTGGCGCGGGCGCGCAAGAAGCGGCGCTACAACCACGTTTCGGCTGGTGAGCGCCGGCAGGATCGCGCCATGGCCCTCGCGGACGCCGTGGTCACGGGCTTTCCGCTGCCGGAGGAGGCCGAGCGGATCGTGGATCAGCTGGATGACGAGACCGTGATCCGCAGCTGGCGCCGGGCGGTGGCTGGCCGATCGCTCGTGGCCGTCCTTCCCGGCTGAATCGCCCGAAGGGGGGCAATCGCCCGGCGGCCCTTGTGTGGCGCTCTGACCCGGGTACAACACCTGTGCCGCGGGATTCGTTGGGTGCGTCGCATCCGGGAGCCCCTCTGAGAGCGGAGCACCCGGGATTCGCCGGGGGCACGATCTGGAGGGCCCGGTTCGACGGGATCGCCAAGGGCGGGCCCAACTCGCATGGTCGTCTGGCTCCACCGCCAGGCGGGTACTTTACTCCCGCGCGGGGAGAGTGGAATTTGGAACAGGAACGCTTGCAGCTAGCCGTATTCATCGACTTCGACAACATTGAGATCGGCGTCAAAACGACGCTTAACAACGAACTGGATCTCGCTCTCGTACTCGACGCCTTGCGCGAACGAGGAGAGGTCGTCGCAAAGAGTGCCTACGGGGACTGGGGACGCGCCGGCAACCACAGCCGCACGCTGACCGAACACGCGGTGCACATGGTGCAGCGCAACGTCACTCCGCGCGGCGACAAGAACGGCGGCGACATCAACTTGGTCGTCGACGCTCTCGAGATGGCCTTTACCCGGCCGCACATCAACGCTTTCGCCATCGTCGGCGGCGACTCGGACTTCATGTCGCTCGTCGAAAAGCTGAAGCAGTTCGGCAAGCGCGTGTTGGTCGTCGGTGGGCGGTCGTTCACCAGCGGGATCCTTCAGCGGAACTGCCACGAGTTCATCGCGTACGAGAACCTGCTTTCGGGTGGCCGCGGCGGCGGCGGCGGCGGTCGCTCGCGGCGAAGCGGCAGCTCGGCATCTTCGAGCGGCCGTCTCTCGCTCAAGGACGGGTTCGACAAGGTCCAGCGTGGACTCAAGGTCCTGGCCGACCGGGGCGTGCAGCCGCAGCTAGGCCCCCTGAAGAGCACTCTGCTGCAGCTCGATCCGACCTTCAGCGAGCGCGACTACGGCACGTCTTCCTTCCGTGACTTCATCTCGAAGCTCGAAGGCAAGCACCAGCTGTCGATGACGCGGATCGATCAGGGCTACCTGGTCGAGCTGACCGGTGAGCCCATTGAGCCCGGTGAGAACGGGGCCGGGGCCGAAGAGAACGGTGCAGAGGGCGACGGTGACGAGGCCGAGGTCACGGCCGACGCCGCCGCGGCGAGCAAGTCGGCCGAAGAGGCCATGGATCTTCTGCGACAGGCCGTCGAAAAGCTCGGCGATCTGCGGCCGGGCAAGCCCACGTACGTTCGTCACATGGCGCAGGCGATGCGCGGCGTGGATCCGGACTTCGACGAAGAGCAGTACGGCTTCCGGACCCTCACTGAGCTCATGCACATGGGTGAGCGCGAGGGCATCGTCAAGATGCAGCGTGATCGCCAGGGTGCCTGGCGGGTGACCGCGGGGGCGCCTTCCGACAGCTCCGGTGGGTCGACCGCAGGGGCCGCTACCGACGGACCCGAAGACGCGGCGAGCGACGCTGACGTCGAGGATGCGGCTGCCGAGGCGGCCGCATCGCTCGGGGGCGATGAAGGCGACGCCGAGGCCAAGCCTGCCAAGAAGAAGTCGGCAGCCAAGAAGAAGAAGGCTCCGGCCAAGAAGAAGACGGCCGCGAAGAAGAAGACCGCGGCGAAGAAGAGCACGGCCAAGAAGAGCGCCGCCAAGAAGACGACGGCGAAGAAGGCCGCTAAAAAGGAAGAACCGGCCGCAGACGACGAGTAGGGCAGACGAGTCGGGTGGCCCGCGGGTCGCCCGACTCAGAAGCTCAACAGATCGTCGATGTCGGACTCGGAGAGTCCCCGAGGCAAGCCCGGTTCCCCGTCGCCGATCACGGCGCGAGCCAAAGCCCGCTTGCGCTCCTTCAGGCGAAGGATGCCTTCCTCGATCGTTCCCGCTGCAACGATCCGGTAGACCGACACGGTCTTCTCCTGTCCGATGCGGTGCGCTCGGTCGGTGGCTTGCTCCTCGACCGCCGGGTTCCACCAGGGATCGAGGTGGATCACGACGTCGGCCGCGGACAGATTGATGCCCGTGCCGCCGGCCCGGAGGCTCAGCAGGAAGACCGGCATTGTCCCTTCGACGAATTCGTCGATCGCGGCTTCGCGGTCGCGGGTGCGTCCGTCGAGGTAGGCATACTGAATCTTCTGCGCGTCGAGATCTTCGCGCAGTAGTGTGAGGAGCTGGACGAACTGGCTGAAGACCAGCGCTCGCCGCCCGCTCGCGATGACCTCGGAGACGAGTTCTCGGAACGCGCCCAGCTTCGCCGAGTCCTCCGCCGCATGCTTCGGGTCGACCAAGCGGGGATCGCAGGCCATCTGCCGAAGCCGCAGGAGTGCCGTCAGGATCACCATCCGGCTCTTCTCGAAGCCCTCGGAGGCCATCCGCTTCCCAAGGTCCTCGCGCGTGGCTGCTGCCAGCGCCGCGTACGCGCGCCGCTGTGGGGGCGTGAGCTCGACGACGATGTCGCTCTCGATCTTCGGCGGGAGATCTCGCTGGACCTCGGATTTCGTTCGGCGCAGCAGGAACGGTCGGATGCGGGCGCGGAGGCTCGCTGCTTCCGCTCCGCCGCTCGCCGTCGGCAGCTCCGCGGGGACCGAGACGCCGGCTTCGGCCGCAGAGGCGCGTTCGCCGATCGCGTCTTCGACCGGACGCTCCCACCGGCGGCTGAACTCGCGCCAGGTACCCAGCATGCCGGGGTTCACGAAGTCGACGATCGACCAGAGCTCTAGGAGGCGGTTCTCCAGAGGCGTACCGGTCAGCGCGAGCCGTGATTCGGCGTCGAGTGCTCGCGCGGCCGCGGTCGTCGCCGCGGTGTGATTCTTGATATGTTGGGCTTCGTCCAGGATTACGTAGCGGAAGCGGACGTCGCGCAGCCGTTGGATGTCGCGGCGCAGAAGCGCGTACGTCGTGACGACGATGTCGCTGTCGGGGACTTCGTCGGCCCGGGCATGGCGGTCGGCCCCGTGCAGCAGCAGGGTCTTCAAGTCGGGGACGAAGCGCTTCGCTTCTCGGATCCAGTTGGGTGCGACGGAAGTCGGTGCGACGACGAGGGAGGGCGCGTGCCCGTCTCGATGGTTGCGCCAGGAGAGGACGGCGAGAGCCTGAATGGTCTTTCCGAGGCCCATGTCGTCGGCGAGAATGCCGCCGACTCCGAGATCGGCGAGGAACTGCAGCCAGGCGAGCCCGACTTCCTGGTAGCTGCGAAGTTCGGCGCGCAGTCCGGGGACCGGGTGCGGCGTGGCGGCGACATCGAGTGCGCGGAGGCGGTCGGTCCAGCCGGAGACCGTTTCGTCGATCGTGACCTCGTCGGCAAGCTCGCCCCAGAGTTTCGTTTCGCCCAGGGCGTGGCGCGGCAGCTCGGCCTTCCCGTCGTCGCCGAGTGTGCCGTCCGATGCCGCAGCGAGTTCCGCGACCCGGCCGGACAGCGAGGCGATGCTCCCGTCGGTGAGTTTCACCCAGCGTCGTTTCGCCGCCATTGCGGCGCGAATCTCGTCGACGTCGGCGCGGATACCCTCGGCTCCAAACGCGAGGGCAACATCCATCAGCCCGCTCTTCGCCGAGCGCGCCTCGAGGTGCGACCGCACCGGCTCGCGCACGGTGACGTTGCGGAGGTCGGCTGGCACGATGATCTCGTCAATCGAGCCGCCGCGGCCGGCGCGGGCCACGATCTCGGGCAGTTCGTGCGTCCAGAACGTGACGGCGCGTTCGCCGTCGCCGCGGTACACGGGGCCTTGGTTCGCATCGGCGGGCGCGCGTCCGCGCCGTCGGCCGCGCCGAGCACTGAGGCGCAGGGAGGTCGATGCGACGGCGTCGACGGCGGCGCGTTCTGCCTCGCCGTCGCGTTGGTCGTTCCAGACGTTCGCGCACGTATCCGGCTCGAGATCTACGCGCTCGCGCTCGTACCGCGCCTCGATACGCGCCTCGACTGCGAAGACGGATCCGCCGACCTGCAGGACGATGTGCGGCTTCGGCAGTGGAGGAAGTCCGAGCGCGTCGCGGCGGGGCAGGCCAATGCCCTCGCGCAGGAAGTGCTCGGAGAGCATTGCGGGCAGTCGGGGGACGTCGTCGCGCGTGAGAAGAATGGACGGGTTCTCGAGAAGCCGGGCCAGCGCGATGTGGCCGACGTCGGGGACGACGCGGGCAAACGTCCGGCTGCGGCGCAGGAACACCCACGTGCTGGCGCCGCGAAAGACGACGCTGTCCTCGAGCGCGGCGGGCAGGGGCAGGTAGCTCGGGGCGCCGTCCTGGTCCGCCGCTATCCAGTGGGCTTCCAGGACCTTCAGGTCGGAGGCCTGGGGCATCGGTTCGTGCGTGGCGATGCTCAGCAAGTCGAGGAAGCGCTTCTCTTCGATCGACCCGACGATCGCCGTGTAGGCGACCCAGGCCTCGTGCAGTTCCTTTTCCTGCTCCCGGCGGTCGGCGTCGTCGTCGGCAACGACGCGATGAGCGGTGAGCTCGCCGTGGCGCGCATCCCGCAGATCGAGCGACGGGCGCAGTTGCGCCGTCGTGATCGCGGCGACGCATTCCGCGCCTTCGCCGTTCAGCACTAGGCCGGCATCCGCGGCGCGTTCGAGGAACGTGCAGGCGGCGGCGCCGGCTGCGGTGAATTCCCGCGTGCCCGACAGGGAGTGCGCGAGCGGCTCGAGGATGCGCCACTCGGTTGCGGGTAGACGCCGCGATTCGAGCTCGTCGGGGCTGAACGGCTTGCGTGCACCTTCGGGAAGGACTCGGACACGGAGCTGCGGTGGTTCTTCTGGTCGGGAAGAGTCGTACTCGACGTCGATGGAGTACGTCGCGGGGCCGATCGGTCGAACCTCGCCCCGACGTCGCCAGCTCTCGAACGTGAGGTCGAGGAGCTGCGCTGGCGCGAAGGTCCGCTGGGCGCCTTCGACGTCGATGCCACGCCGCCGTACCAGCTCACGCACGTCCGATCGTTGCTTGGCCTCGCGCGCGGGATCGTCTTCGTTGGGTCCGAGTCCGCCCGACAGATCGTCGCGCAGAGGGCGATTGTTCGCGAGGGCGAGGAGAAGTCCGGCGACGTGACCGCAGGGCGGGTCGGTCGTGAACCCCTCGCAATCACACAGGCAGGCAAGGGCACCTTCTTCGCCCATGCCGACGTTGATCGAACAGGAGTCGCCATCCTCCTCGGTCATCACCGCGCGGACTAGCTTGCCACTGATGGCTCGGGGCTTTCCGTCGATGTGTTCGGCGTGCGCATGCGCGCGGGCCCAGGCTCGGGAGCCGGTGAGGTCGAGAATTCGCGCTGCAGCCAGCGTAGGGAGCCAGGCCGAGAGCGGTTGGAGAGGGACATGCGTTTCGTCAACCGACACTGAACCGTTCAGCGTAGCCGCGGCACGGGGCCCAAGCAAAGGCCCATCTTTGAAGCGTCTCACCTGGCGCACCGGTTGGCCGGGTGTCGGCGGCTTGCTGCCCGATCCCTCAACCAGCAAGCTGCAACCCGAAGAGCCACAATCGTCCCGGCGCCCGCCGGACGCAGACCGCACAGGAGCGAGCACGATGCAGGAAATCCGTTTCGACGATCTCGACACCCTGAACGCCAAGATCACCGGTGAGTACGGCGAGTATGGTCCGGCGATGACCGTGACCCAGGAGATGATCAACCAGTTCGCGGAGCTCACGGGGGATCGCCAATGGATTCACGTGGACGTGGAGCGCGCGAAGAAGGAAAGCCCTTTCGGCGGCCCGATCGCGCACGGTTTCCTGACGCTCAGCCTCCTGCCCAATCTGCGTTCGGCTGACGGGTATCGCATCACCGGGCACGGCAATGCCGTGAACTACGGGGCGAACAAGCTGCGTTTCCTCGCTCCCGTGCCGTCCGGAGCCCAGATCAAGTCCCGCTCACGGCTCAAGGGCGTCGAAGCCAAGCCCAAGGGCACGATGATCAGCAACGAGATCGAGGTGGGCATCGAGGGCTCGCAGACGCCGGCCCTCGTGTACGAAATGCTCGTACTCTACAACCCGCCCCGGGGCTGATCCCGCCGGCAGTCCAGGCCCGGCTTGCGAGATCTCGGCGATTTCCGCAAACAGGGTAGGGGGTACGCGAGGCACGCGGCTCCACGGCTAGGAAGGAAACGGTCATGAATGCTCGAATGAGTTCAAAGGGTGTCTGGGTGATGGGACTGGTTTCGCTCGCGCTGGTCCTGGTGGGCTCCACGGTTCACGCCGAACCCCTGGAGCGCGTCGAGGCCGTCCGCGTTTGCATGGTGAACAACACCGTCTTTCCGAAGGACCAGATCCCGGTCGAGGTTGACGGGAAGACGTATTTCGGCTGTTGCGAGATGTGCAAAGGGCGCCTGGCGAAGGATGAGGCCATCCGGATGGCCACCGACCCGGTCAGCGGCAAGCAGGTCGACAAGGCCACCGCCATAATCGGAGCTGGGGCAGACGGGAAGGTCCAGTACTTCGAGAGCGAGGAGACCTTCGCCCGCTTCGGCAAAGGTGCCTGAGCGCGTCGTTTCGCCGCAAAGCGCGACCCCGGGTCGCGCGACCATATCGCGTCCGCCCTATCCGTGATTCGCGGGGGCTTCTCGGCCCGCCCGGTCGGATCCTGGGTTGGGATGTGTTAGATATGGACCTAGAAAGGCTCCCATTCGGTTGGGAGGAGGTGTGAATGGCCCCAGATGGTCGCGTGGACGGGGATCCAAAAGAAGAAGTAGGGATGGACGACGACTCCGCCTGGGAACAGGCGATGTCCGACGTCGAGCCGCTGGACGAGGACGTTGGCGAGCCGGAGGCCGGTGAAACGCAGAAGGGGCCCGAGACCGGGCTGGCAGAGCACTTTCGCCAACGACAGGACGCCACGCCGACCGTGACGGGCGACACCACGTTCGCCTTCGACCGCCGCACGTACGAGCGCCTCAAAGAGGGGCATATCAAGATCGAGGCCCAGGTCGACCTGCACGGCTGCACGCAGGAAGAGGCGTTCGTCTCTGTGAACAAATTCCTCGACGAAGCCTGGTTCGAGGGCCGGCGCTGCCTGCTCGTCATCACTGGGACGGGGACGGCGCGTGACGGTGGCGGTGTTTTGCGCTCCGCCGTCCCGGGTTGGATCACCGACGGTGCCCACCGCGAGCGCCTCATCGGGATCGGCCCCGCCGACAACCGTCACGGCGGCGCCGGTGCGCTCTACGTTCTGCTGCGTCGCCCCAAAGACCCCGTAATCGGGTAGATCGGAGCACTCGTTTCGATCTCCGGGCTTTCGCACCTCCTCGTCGCTCGGTAGAGGGGGGACGGAACCCGATGGCCGATCGTCCCGACAACGCCGAGGAGGCCATCCAGGATCCCGGCCCGTCGTCGCGAGCCGTTCGACGCCAGATGCGCGACTTCCTCCGCACGCACGAGCAGCGTCGGAGGCAGCTCCCGCGCGCGTTGCTCGTCGGTGTTCTCGCGGGACTGGTCGCGGTCGGTTTCCAGTGGTCGCTCGAGGCTGCGAACCACGCTCGCGACTTCGTGTTCGAGCGCGCGAGAGAGATCGGCTGGTACGGGATCTTCGGGGCGATGGGTTTCTCGGCGATCGGTGTTTCGTTCGCGCTGTTCATGGTGCGACGCGTAGAGCCCGACGCGTCGGGCAGCGGCATCCCGCACGTCAAGGCCGTCCTCTATCACCTGCGAGAGTTCCACTGGGCGAAGGTCCTGCCGGTGAAGTTCGTCGGCGGCGTCTCGGGGATCGGCGCGGGCCTCGCGCTCGGTCGCGAGGGCCCGACGATTCAAATGGGCGCGGCGATTGGCCAGATGGTGAGCCGCTGGTTTCCGTGCACGCCGCGTGAGCGGCAGACCCTGATAGCCGCCGGATCGGGGGCGGGGCTTTCCGCCGCGTTCAATGCGCCGCTCGCGGGACTGGTGTTCGTCCTCGAGGAAGTCCAGAAGGACTTCGCACCGGCGGTGTTCACCGTGACGTTGATCGCGTCGGTCACCGCGGACGTCACCGCGCGATCGCTATACGGACACCTGCCGGTCTTCCACGTCGGCACCTACCCGATTCCGTCTCTCGCCTCGCTGCCGTTCTTCTTCTTGCTTGGAGCGCTGGCAGGGCTCGTCGGCATCGCGTTCAACCGCGCGCTCGTCGCGAGCATCGAGATCTTTGCCAAGATCAAGCCGTGGCCTTTCTGGGTGACGGGGAGTCTGGTCGGGATCGTCCTCGCACTCGTCGGCTGGTTCTTCCCGGGAACGCTCGCCGGTGGACACGGTCTGGTCGAAGCGACGCTCGGTGGAGCGCTGCCACTCGAAATGCTCGTCGGCTTCTTCCTCCTGCGTTTCGCGCTGACGATGGTCAGCTATGGGACGGGCGCGCCGGGCGGGATCTTCGCACCGATGCTCGTTCTCGGCGCCGCGCTCGGGATGATCACCGGGGATCTGGCGAGCGCCGGGTTTCCCGAGGCAGTCTCGCACTCCAAGACCTTCGCGGTCGTCGGGATGGCGGCCGTGTTCGCCGCGGTCGTTCGGGCCCCGCTTACCGCGATCGTGCTGATGGTGGAGATGACGGGCGACTACTCGCTGGTCCTGCCGCTGCTCGTCGCGGTTTTGACCGCGGGTGGCCTCGCCGACTATCTGAACGACAAGCCTATCTACGAAGTCTTGTTGCGACGCGATCTCGAGCGCTGGCAGGAGAAGCCGCAGCTCGCTGAAACGCTCTTGCTGGAGCTCAACATCTCATCGGGGGCGCCGTTCGAGGGTAAGAAGGTGCGGGAATTAGGGCTCCCGCCGGGCTGCATCCTGATCACGGTCACGCGGGGTGTCACGGCCGAGGTGCCGACGGCCGAGTTCACGCTCGAGGCCGGCGACCGGATCACGGTAGTCGTGGCGCCGCAGGCGGCCGAGGCGGTTCCGCTCCTTCACCTCGGCGTCGCGGGCGACGGAAGCTGAACGCGGCGTCGTTACTCGGGTGCGGGGTGTGTGAACAGCTCGTTCGCGATCGATTCCAGGTGACGCATTTCTCGCCCGTCGTGCGCCGGGTCGGGGAGCTTGCTCGTGATCGACTGTGAGAGGGGCAGCACGTGACGTCCGAACTGGGCCAGGTACTCTAGGGCCACGACCACGAAAAGGGAGTGTCCGAGGCTCGGAAGATCCTCTGGGTGGGCGATCTGCATGGCTTTACGGTTATCGGTGTAGGGCCGGGGGCCGGCTAGGGCAGCTGGCGGGCGCCCGGCCGTCCGGTTAGGTCTGCGGGGTGTCGGAATCGGTCGTGACCCTCCGGGGCGTGGCAAAGCGCTTCGGCGAGCGGCTCGCGGTCGACGGCGTCGATCTCGACGTCCCGCGGGGGTCGTGCTTCGGCCTTCTCGGCCCGAACGGGGCGGGGAAGACGACCACGCTTCGGATGGTGTACGGCGTCACGCGCCCGACGGCGGGTGAGATTCGGGTGTTCGACGTCGACGTCTCGCGCGACCCGCGGGCGGTACGCTCCCGCCTCGGCGTGACGCTCCAGGAGAACTCCTTGCTCGAGGCGCTGTCCCCCGAGGAAAACCTTCGCATCTTCGGCCGCTATCATCTCCTCGCCGAGCCGGAGTTGGGGCGACGGGTCGAGGAACTCATGGATTTCCTAGAGCTCCGTTCGCACGCGGGCGTGCCCGTGCGGGATCTCTCGGGCGGGTACCAGCGTCGATTGTCGATCGCGATGTCGCTGATGAATCGGCCGGATCTATTGATTCTAGATGAGCCCACCACCGGGCTCGACCCGGCCGTTCGTCAGGCGTTGTGGGCCCGCATCCGCGAGTTGCAGGCGCGCGGTACGACCGTCCTCCTCACAACGCACTACATGGATGAGGCCGAGCGTCTCTGTGACCGCGTCGCGGTGTTCGCCGACGGGCGCGTGAAGAGCGAAGGATCGCCGGCGGAACTGGTCGCGCGCCACCTCGCTGCCGAGGCGCTCGAGATCGATTGCGACGAGGAGACCGAGCGAGAGGTTCTGGGGGACGGCTCAGGCACGCGCCGCATACGGGCCGGCAACCGGCTGATCGTCTACTCGGACGACGTTGCGCCGCTGCTCGAGCGCGCCCACAGACTCGGCGGATCGAGGCCGGTCGTGCGGCCCACGAATCTAGAGGATGTGTTCCTTGCACTCACGGGGACGAGCATCGAGGAGGCGGACGAGTGATTCTCTCAGGACCGCACGCCCTGTCCGTCTGGCGACGGAACGCGTCGATGTACGCGCGCACCTGGAAGCTCAACCTGCTCCCGAACTTCTTCGAGCCGGTTTTCTACTTGATGGCGATCGGTATCGGGGTGGGTGCCTACATCGATCAGATGGGGGGCCTCTCGTACGTCGAGTTTCTCGCGCCGGGCCTGATCTGCGTGGCCGCGATGAACGGGGCGAGCTTTGAAGTGACGTACAACATCTACGTCCGGATGAGCTTCGAGAAAACGTACGACGCGATGTTGACGACGCCCCTGCAGCCGGAGGACATCCTTGCCGGCGAGGTCCTCTGGGCCGTGACCCGAGCATCGATCTATGGTGGGATTTTCTTCCTGGTCGTGGCGCTCTACGGCCTGGCGCCGATGCCGGGAGCTCTTCTCGCGTTGCCCGTCGTTCCGCTCACCGGGCTCTTGTTCGCGATGATAGGCATCACCTTCACGCTGCGCGTCCCGACGATCGACTTCTTCAGCTTCTACTTCACGCTCTTTCTGACGCCGTTGTTTCTCTTCTCGGACGTCTTCTTTCCGATTGAGGAACGCCTGAGCGGCGCGTGGCTGATCCTCGCCGAAGTCCTGCCGCTGCTTCATCCGGTCCGGCTCGCCCGTGGCTGCTTTTCGGGCGATCTGGGCCTGATCGCCCTGTGGGACCTGGCCTACATCGTCGGCCTGTCCGTTCTGCTGTTCGGGGGGGCCCGCCGGGGAATGGTGGGTCGGCTCACGAGCTGAGGTTTGAGCTGTGGCGCCGCCCTGAGCGAAGTTCGCGGCATGACGAAGATCTCCTACGAGGCCGACGGAGATCTAGCGACGCGCGCGCTCGCCATCGCCAGGGCGATCGGAGGGCTGCGTGAAGGTGAGATCGAAATGGACGCGGGCCGTCCCCGCCTGGCTGAACTCAACAAGGAGCACTGCAGAGACGACATTCACACGCTGGAGGCCGATATGCTCAAGAAGCTCGGTCCCGGAGTGCGCTGCGCGTGAGGGTGTCGCCGGCTGGCCAGAAGCGGGCTGGGCGAGTACACGTCGTATTGTGAGAGAGTCGACGAGTGCCCGCCGGGACGTGTTGCGCTTCGCCGCGACGTTTCTCGGGCTCGTGATCGCGTTCCGCTGGATCGTGTCCACCGGGCCGATCGAGCGCGTGTTGCACGACCCGCTCTGCACCCTCATCGCGCGCTTGTCCGGGGCAATCTTGTCCCCGTTCGGGACCGCGACCGTGCAGGGCAATCGCCTGGCCTTCGACGGCTTCTGGGTCATCGTCGTGGAGGCGTGCAACGGCGTCCTGCCGACGACGATTTATCTCGCGGCCGTGCTTGCGTTCCCGACCACCTGGGTCGCGCGGCTCTGGGGAGTCGCGATCGGCGTTCCGACAATCTTTCTTCTGAATCTGGTTCGCGTGGTGAGCCTCCTGATTCTCGGCGCGTACTGGCCCGCGGCGTTCGAGCAGGTCCACATCTATGTCTGGCAGACTCTCATCATCGCGCTCTCGATGGGGGTTTGGATTTTCTGGGCGGAGTACTTCGTCCGACCGACGGCTCGGGTTGGCGCGGGCGCTTAGCTTTCTGTTGCGGGCCGTCGTCGGCGTCACGGCGGTCTATCTTCTGTGGATTCCACTCGGGGAGCCGACGCTCGTCGTCGTGGCGCGCGCGACGGAGGTGTTGCTGTCGTGGGTCTGGACGCCGCCCCTGATCACCGGGCTCGAGGTCTCCGGCGATACGGTGAACATCCGAGGGCTCTTCTTTACGCCGGGGCAGTGGATGGGACGGTGGGCGGCCGGCAACCTCCCCCTCTTCGTGATCGGATCCCTGGGACTCTCGATTGCGGTTCCTGTTCGTGGTTGGGCGGACCGATGGGCGCTCATCGGCGGCACATTGCTCGTTTGTTTCCTGGTTATGGTCGCGATCTCGGCGGTCGAGGTGCTCACGGTCTCTGCGGTCTGGGCCAAGGGTCGCGAAGGCGTCCTGCTGCTGTCGGAGCCCGAGCGCCAATTCATCGAGCAGGCGCACGGGAGCATCGACTTCATCCAGATGCTGCTGCCCGCGACCCTCGCGTTGTTGGCGTACGGATTCGTGTGGGCAGAGGAGGGCTCCACCGACGGGCGCTCCTCCTGGGCGGTGCCTATGTGGCTTTGGGGCACGTTCGCCGCCGTCTTCGCGCTGTCGATGCTCCCCACGTCCCCACCCGGTCCGGCGGCTCGGCTCGCGCGCTTCCAACAGACCGCGGAGCTCAATCCGCGGTCCGCTGAGGTATGGTTCGCCTATGCTCGTGCGGCCAGTCGGACCCGAGGGGCGCGGGGGGCGGTCGATGCGTTCGAGCAGGCGATGGCCAACGGGGCCAATCCGCATGCCGCGCGGATCGGCATCGCTGAGAGCCTGCTCGCGTCCGGGCGGCCGGGGGACGCGCTCACGGTTGCGCAGCAGGCTCTTCGCGACGGCCCGCCAAGCCCGCGGTTGGTCGCCGCGGAAGCCACGGCACTGACGGCGCTCCGGCGTCCCTGCGACGCCGTTCGGCAGATCGAGATGCGCGCGCGCGGGGAACTCCCACCGGTGCTCGTAAGGACGCGTCGGGTTGCAGAGAAGGGGTGTGCCGCGGTCGAAGGCGGCTAGGCGCCGTCTTGGCGCACGCTCCTAGCCTCCGGGCTCCGGCGCCGCCCTGATCCGGTCGAGCGCGACCCCGCTGCGTCCCATCAGGTCGCGGACGGCCGGGGAGACCGCAAGCTCGCGTTCCTTCGCGTATGCTTCGTGGTTCGCGTCGATGTCGTCCTGGTCGTAGCGGTAGTTCACCATGAGACCGAGGGACTGCCGGATGCCCTTGTGGGACACGTCGCCGAGCCAGTTGATGCGGTCGAGCCGCGCACCATTTCGCAGATGGAAGCGGGCGACCGGATCGATCGGCTGGCCGTCGGCGCGACGTTCGGCAAAGTAGCGTGCGCATAGGGCGAGCAATGTTTCGGAGATCGCCGGCCGCGGCGCCTCGCGGGCCGTCCAGCTCCGCTCGTCGAGCATCTGTCGCACCCCGCCGGCCGCGAGTTGGGCGTCGGCCCCTTCGACATGGAGCGCCTCCGGCTGACGTGCGAGGCGCGTGTCGAGCCACACCCGAAAGCCGGGGATCGGGGAGAGCGTCGCGTATTGTGTGAGTCGGGGCAGGTCGTGACTCAGGACGTCCACCGCGCGCTTGATCAGGTACTCGCCGAAGCTGATTCCACGTAGTCCCGTCTGCGGGCTCGAGATTGAGTAGAAGACCGCGGTGTCCGCATGGCGGGGGTTTCCGGCCGGCGCGGTTTCGTCCAGCAGGGTCTGTACGCTGCGGGACACGCCGACGCAGAGAGCGACCTCGACGAAGGCGAGCGGCTCGGCGGGCATCGACGGGTGGAAGAGCCCGTAGCATCGACGGTCGGAGTCGAGACGGTTGCGCAGGTCCTCCCAGTCGCGAATGGCGTGGACCGCCTCGTAGGCGATCAGCTTCTCGAGAAGCAGGGCGGGCGACCTCCACGTGAGCCGTGTGAGTTCGAGAAACCCGAAGTCGAGCCAGGAGACGAGGAGCTTCTTCAGATCTTCGTCGAGGCCGCCGAGTTCCGGGCTCTGCGAGGCGATCGAGAGCAGGTCGGCGCGCATGTCGACTAGGAACTTCACGCCTCCCTCGACGCCGTTGAACTGGGTCAGAAGGCGCCGGCGGGGCGGGGTGAGTGCCGCACGAAGTTCCGCCTCGCTGGCGACCCGATCGGTTGCGTTGGTTGCGTTCTGGTAGCTCGCGATCGCCGCGGTCACGGCCTCGCGGCCCGGGGCGAAGTCCTCCGCCAGAACGGTGAGGAAGCGCCGGCGCGCGTCGCGGTCGAGCTCGGCGTAGGCTCTGGCGAGATCGGCAGCGCGGGCCCGTGCGGAGACCTCACCGCCGGGCCCCTCGAGGCATTCGAGAATCCGACGTCTCCAGATATCGCGTTCGTGGGTGCTCACGGTCTAGGCTCGTGACACGTGTATCGGACTCGGGGGTGAACTGGGTTAGATCAATCCCTTGGCCTTTGCGAGGTCGAGCAAGGGGGTTTCCGGACGCGCCCCGTAGTGCGAGATCACTTCGGCTGCCGCCAGGCCGCCGAGCGCGCCGCAACGGGCGACGTCGAATCCTCGCGTGTAGCCGAAAAGGAAGCCGGCCGCGTACTGATCGCCGGCGCCGGTGGTGTCGATCGCGCGCTCGACCTTCTCGGGGTCGATCACGTGAACCTCGTCCCCCGAGACGACCACGGATCCCTTCTCGCCCCGCGTGAGCGCCGCGAGCGTCGTCTTGCCGCGGAGCTTTTGGAGCGCGTCGTCGAAGTTGTCGACCTGGTAGAGCGAGCAGATCTCCGTCTCGTTCGCGAAAACGATGTCGACGCCGCTCTCGACGAGCTCCTGGAACTCGCTGCGATAGCGGTCGACGCAGAACGCGTCAGAGAGCGTGAGGGCGACTTTTCGTCCGGCCTCGTGCGCGATCTTCATCGCTTTCCGGAAGGCCTCCTTCGCGGCCGGCGGATCCCAGAGGTAACCTTCTAGGTACGTGACCGCGGAGTCCCGGACGTCGTCGGCGTTCACGTCGTCGGGGCCGAGCGTCACGCAAGCGCCGAGGTAGGTGTTCATCGTGCGTTGCGCGTCGGACGTGACGAGGATCAGGCAGCGTGCGGTCGAGGGGCCGCTCTCGGCTATCGGCGTTTCGTAGTGAACCCCGAGGGCGCGGACGTCGTGTGTAAAGATGTTGCCGAGCTGGTCCCGCTTCACCTTCCCGACGAAAGACGTGCTCCCGCCGAACGATGCAATGCCGGCGATCGTGTTGGCAGCGGATCCGCCCGAGGCTTCGACGCCCGGGCCCATCTCCCGGTAGAGCTGCTCTGCCGCCTCGGCGTCGAGCAGCTGCATCGCGCCCTTGGTGAGGCCGCGCTCGACGAGGAAGGCTTCATCTGTGCTCGCGAGCACGTCGACGATGGCATTTCCGATTCCCAGGACGTCGTATTTTGCATTCGGCATCGGGGTTCGTGGCTACCACACGGTCCCGCACCTGGCACGTAGCTTGAGCCGGAGGCGTCCCGTAGAGTTCCCGCGAACCGGTATAGTGGAGGCAGACTTGGTGGAACGAGAAGCGGAGCTTCGAGCAGGCGTGGAGGCGGTACGAGCCGCCGCGAGGATTTGTGTGGACGTCCAGAAGCGGTTGGTGACGGCCGATACTCTGGAGAAGAAGGACAAGAGTCCGGTCACGGTTGCGGACTTCGCCTCGCAGGCGATCGTCTGTTCGCTACTGCAGAAGGCCCTGCCGGGCGACCGGGTGGTCGGCGAGGAAGACGCGGCCGATCTGCGCACCGACGAGAACGCCGCGCTGTGTGCCGCCGTCGTCGAGCGCGTCTCCGCAGAGCTCGAGGGCGATCTCGATGCCCAACAGGTCCTCGAAGCGATCGACCTGGGCGGCGCGGACGCAAAGGGTGACCGCTACTGGACGCTCGACCCGATCGACGGCACGAAGGGCTTTCTGCGGGGCGAGCAGTACGCGGTCGCGCTCGGCCTGATCGAGGGTGGGCAGGTGACGCTCGGTATTCTCGGATGCCCGAACCTTCCGTTCGCGGGTGGGACGGGTGCGCTCTTCGTCGGGGGGCGGGGCGTGTCGCCGCAGGGGTACTCGCTGTCGGATCCCGGTGCCGCCGGGAGCGACATCCACGTTGCCCAGCCGGCGAGTGTCGCGGCCGCGCGTTTTTGTGAGTCCGTGGAATCCGGTCACTCCGACCAGGGGCAGTCGCAGGAAATCGCACGGCGCCTCGGCATCACCGCGGAGCCGTACCGGATCGATAGCCAGTGTAAGTACGCGGCCGTCGCGAAGGGTGATTCCTCTATCTACCTGCGTCTTCCGACGCGCGCCGACTACCGCGAGAAGATCTGGGATCATGCCGCCGGGAAGGCCGTGGTCGAGGCCGCGGGCGGTCGGGTCACCGACGCCGACGGCAAGGATCTGGATTTCACGCTCGGCCGTACTCTCGATCAGAATCGCGGTATCATCGCGACGAGCGGTGCGATCCACGATCAGGTCCTCGACGCCGTCCGTACCGTGCTCGGCAGCTAGGAGGCGAGCGCAAGGATGGATCGTCGAGCCGAGCGGGTATGGACGGCCGCGCGCCGTCTGCATCGAGAGCTCGCGCCGCTCTCCTTCGGGGAGCCGGTGACGCACGTGTACGACCCGCTGGAGTACGCGGCCGCCGGTCATCGCGCTTACGTCCATGCGTTTGCGGCCGGTCAAAAGAGGGTGCTCTTCCTCGGGATGAATCCCGGCCCGTTCGGGATGGCGCAGACCGGGGTGCCGTTCGGAGAGGTGAGCCGGGTTCGAGATTGGTTGGGGATCGAGGCCCGGATCGGTCGCCCGAAGATCGAGCACCCTAAACGGCCGATTCTCGGCTTTGCGTGCACGCGCAGCGAGGTCAGCGGAACACGCGTCTGGGACGCGATCGCGGACCATTGGGGAACGCCGGAGCGCTTCTTCGCCGACCACTACATCGCGAACTACTGCCCGCTTCTATTCATGGAAGAAACGGGGCGGAATCGCACCCCGGACAAGCTCGTTCCGGCCGAGCGCGAACCTTTGTTCGCGGCGTGCGATCGCCACCTGAAGCAGGTCGTGCGCATCCTCGAGCCCGAATGGGTCGTCGGCATCGGAGGCTTTGCGTGCAAGCGGGCGCAGCTCGTCCTCGGGGACGAGGGGCCGAAGATCGGCACGATCCTTCATCCGAGCCCGGCGAATCCCCGGGCCAACCGCGGCTGGGTGAAGGAGGTCGACGCGCAGATGCGAGCGCTCGGCCTGTGCGACGGCGCGAAGCATCGCCAGTAGGGCTCGGTTCCGTCCGGGCCCGGGAGGCGCACTTTGAAGTGGAACGTGCTGCCACGGCCGAGTTCGCTCTCGGCTTCGATCGCACCGTCCATGGGCCGCACGAGCTGCGAGGCGATCGCGAGTCCGAGTCCCGCACCGCTCGTGTCGCGGTCTCCAACAGACGTCTTCGAACGCGGGGCTCAGATAGAGAAGCCGGGGCTGACGGGGGTTGCGGACCCAGAACACCTGCCGGGTATTCTCGGCCAGGAAGAGAAACGGCCCATCGTCTTCGTGCAGCACGTCGTCGAGGACGTGCAGTTGCGTGAGGTCCGTCGAGTCGGCGAGGACCAGCGGTTCGGGCTCCCGTTGCCACAGGACGTGTCGGAAGAACCAGCTGCGTTCCCGACCGTCACGGGTGACCACGGACGTGATGCCGCGCCCGGATCCGGTCCGAAGCAGCTGTCGCATGGCGATGGGGAAGTACGGGCGAATGGGCTCGGCGAGGAACTCGTGTCCGATCATCTCGTCGGCCGCGTATCCAAGCGCTGTTAGCGGGGGCGGTGTTGATGTACAGAAGCCGCCCTTCGAGCGTATGGATTCCGATGAGCCCGGGGCTGCGTTCGAGAACCCCGAAGCGCTTGAGGCCCAATCCGGAAACAGACGTTGCGATACGTTCAGAGCTCCGTGTCGGCCGAGGGTCGGAGCGAGGTGTGGCCGCTTTAGGGAAGACCAGAATACCGCGGTGCGAACGCTCGAAGAAGGGTGCGACGGTTGATCTCCGCAGTCCCGCGCCGCATTTCTACCTTCGCCACATGGGGCGCCATGGTGCGCTACGCAAAGGATGTGTAGACGGCGCAGGTTGCGCAGAGCAGTCGCCGCGCGGCCCGTCTAGCTCTGTGCTCCCCACGTAGATTCGAGCGGCGACGGAGGGCGCCCGTCGAGTATCCGTGCAAGGACGGCGTTCGCGCTCTCGCGCCGGCCGGCGCGAATCAAGCTGGAGAGGAACGTCTGTCGAAACAGGTCGTCCTGCGCGTCGCTCCCACCGACGCAGCCGATGCCTTCCACGACCGGCTCGAGCAGAGTCGCGCTGCGGACGGAGTCGCCTTGCGCGAAGGCAGCGCAGGCGTCGACGAGCGCGAGCCCCGCGTCGTCCCACACGCGGCGACGCTCGCCGCTTGTGGCATCGCGCGCGCGCCGGCTGGCGGCGATCTGGCACTCCACGGCCTCGGTCCGGCCTGCCCGCGCTAGCGCGTACACGTTGTGCGCGGTGACGAACGGGATGAAGCACTCCTCGGCTCGCGGCTCCAGGTAGTCGGCGAGCGAGGCCCACTCGTCGTCGAGCTCACGGCCGGCCATCTCGATTCGCCAGAGCAGCGAGATCGCATCGACTTGTTCGCCGACGGATCCGGGGAGCGCGCCGGAGACACTCTTTCGATGGATTCGAAGGGTTTCTTCGAAGTCCAGCCGCGCGAGACTGAACAGGGCAAGGTGCCAGGCGTTGTGTCCGTGAATGGGTTGGCCGCTCTCGTCCCATGTCGGTTCTAGGTCGCGCATCACGGCTTCGCCGTGTTCGATCTCGCCGCGGCGGATGAAGACGTGGGCGAGACAGTGATGGGCCCAGGGGCTCGCGCGGACCATGTCGATCGCGCGCTCGGCCAGGGCTCGCGCTTCGTCGAACCGGCCCGAGAGCTCGAGCGCGAACGCGTGCATGGAAAGGAAGTGGCTCGAATCCTGGTTCACCGGAGCGATTCGTTCCATGTGCGCGAGGAATCGGCGGGCCTGCCAGTGCTGGCCGGTTGCGTAGTAGTGGAACTCGGCGACCTTCGCGGCGAGGAGGTCGCGGGGCCAGCGTCCGGTGATCTCTTCGAACCCGTCCATCGCCGCTTCGTAGTCGCCCCGCAGCCACGCGTCGACGCCGGCGTACCAGAGATCTTCGCGGGGGCCGGGTCGGCCCGTGGCGCGCGCCCTCGCGAGGAAGGTGGCGGCGGCGGCGTTGTCGGCCTCGGTCATCCCGTAGAGGTGGAAGACGGCGGCCTGGGCCTGGAGCAGGCCGCAGCCCGGGTTCTCGTCCGCGTCGCTCAAGACGCGCATGGGGGTCGGACCGAGCGAGAGCATCTGTTCGGAGAAGTGGTCGAGAGCCGCGATGGCGGCCTCGGAATCGCTCGAGACATCGACTCCTCGTGCATCTTGCATCCCGCAAGGGTATCCCGTCGCCATCCTGAACCAAGGGCCGGCCGCCGGGCCCCGGGGACCCAGAAGCTCGAAAATGGCGTCCGGTCCGATATACAGAGGTAGAGATGGCAAGAAACAGCATTGGTGAATTAGTCGAACAGCAGGCACTTCGCTGGCAGAAGGCTCACGAAGACTCGAAGCAGCAGGCTCCGAGGCCCTCCGTCGCGCTCTCCCGGCTCCCCTTTTCGGGGGCGACAGAACTGGCTCAGATGCTCGGCGTCCGCTTGGACTTCGGGATCTTCGGGCACGAGATCGTGGATCAGATCGCTGCCGAAGAGGGCGTCAACAAGAGCCTCGTCGAGGGTCTTGATGAGCACGTCGAGAGCGCGATCGAGCGTCACATTCTAGATGGTTTCCGGCGTCGCAATTTCACGGAGAGCGACTACCTGCGCGATGCCGTGCGCATTGTCAGCACGCTGGGCATGCGCGGCAACACGATCGTGCTCGGGCGCGGTGGGGCCTGCATCCTCCCGGCTGAAAATACGCTGCGTGTCTTGGTCGTCGCGCCGCAGGAATGGCGTCGGGACCGCCTCGCCGGGATCCACAAGGTCTCGTCGGACGAGGCGACGGAGCGACTCGAGCGTGAGGATGCCGGGCGCGCCGAGTTCTGGAAGCATCACTTTGGCGTCG
Organism: Candidatus Binatia bacterium; assembly: GCA_029243485.1. Taxonomy (NCBI): domain Bacteria; phylum Candidatus Binatota; class Binatia (SeqCode); species Binatia bacterium. Next base: position 26,552 of record JAQWRY010000028.1, read on the forward strand.
AGCACACCGATCCGTTGCTGTACGACGTCGTCGTGAATACCGGTAGCCTGACCATCGAAGGTGGGGCAGAATTGGTGGAAGCGGCGTTCAAGCAGCGCTTCTCGAGCTAGAGCGGGCAACCGGGGCGGCCGCAATCTGCGGCCGTCGTCGCCCGGGGATCATCGACTCATGAGTGACGAGCCCGCTACACGAATTCAGGACGCAGCAACGGCTCTCTTCGCGGAGCGCGGCTTTGAAGGCACGAGCGTTCGCGACATCGCGCAACATGCCGGCGTGACCGCAGGCAGCATCAACTACTATTTCGGCTCGAAGGGCTCGCTTCACCAGGAGTGCGGTCGCCGTCTGGCACAGGAGTACCTCACCGAGGCTCGCGGTCTACTCGAGAGCGAGGGGCCGCTTGCGGTTCTCGAGCACTACGCGGATTACGCCATCCGGGATCCCAAGCTCGTTCAAATCTGGTTGGACCTGCAGGGGGCACGCGATCCCGAGAAGCGGGCCTTCTCCGATCGCGAGATCATGCACCCGATCCAGCTCTTCCTCATGGAGGCGCTCGGGCAGATGGGCGATGCGCCGATGGATCGTCGCATGAAGATGATCTGCTTCGTGGGCGCAGTGATCCTCCGCTCGATGTTCACCGAGGAGCAGTTCAAGCTCCTCGCCGGTACGAGCACAGAGGAAGGCAACGTGGCGTTCAAGGAAGTGCTGTTCTCGAAGCTGATCGACGACTGAGAACGGATCGCGGGATCAGTTTTCCGCGGCCCTGAGCCGGTCGTGAAAGAGCGCCAGGACCCGGTCCAGCGCCGCGCGGGTCGGGTGACCCTCTTCGTCGACTAGGTCTGTGGTGACGACAGAGTGCGCGGTGGCGGCGATGCCGTGGGCGTTTCCCGGCTTGGAGTCGACCTCGACGGCCTCGAAACCGTCGCCCAACTCGCGACGCAGCCGCTCGAACCGCTCGTCGGGCACCATCTTGTCTCCGGTGAAGCGCAGGCCCAGCACGCCGCACCCGGACGCGGCGCGCTTCTTCACGACGGCGAGATCGTCGTCGGAGAGGTGGAGAGCCGCGCGCTTCGCCGCGTTCAAGCCGAAGGGGAGCGATGGTTGGCTCAGGACGGGCGCCATCACCGACTCGTCGACCATCAGCGAGAGCGCGAAGTTCCCGGTCATGCACATGCCGATGGCGCCGACGCCCGGTCCGCCGCAACGTTGATGCGCTTCGCGGCAGAGCGCTCGGAGCCAGTCCGTGATCGGACTCGAGGCCCGCTCGGCGAGGACGTGGAACTCCTGGCTGATGCAGCAGTGTAGGATCTGGCCGAGCGCGTACCCGGGCGAGAGGGGCTGGCCCGGTTTGCCGAAGAGGTGCGGCACGAACACCGTGAACCCGTCGTCTGCGACGCGTCGCGCGAACCTGGCGACCTCCGGTGTGATGCCTGGAATCTCGTGCATGACGACGACACCGGGACCCTCGCCGCGCGTGTAGACGTCGCGCCGCACACCCTCGTGGGTGAAACCGAACGAATCGAATCCATCGAGCATCATTTGCCTCCAGGTAGGTGCGCTAGGGCCGCACCGTGAGCGCCAGCACGACTTGCCCGACGAAATACATGGGCGAACCCCACGCGCCGTTCCAGAAGGACCGGACGACGAAGCGTTCGCGCGCCACTGCGAGGTCCGAAAGGTAGAACAGAACGGCGCCGACGAGAATCCACGGGTTGCCCGCATGCGCGACCGTGGCGATCGCGAGGAGCACCATGAGGGTGATCACCACGACGTACGCGCGAACGGGTGTTTTCATCGAGTCGGATACGTGCGGGGTGAGCCAGCGGAGCGCGATGACGGCGGGTATGGAAAGGGCGGCGGCGGCTCCGAGCGCTGCGTCGGCGGAGATCCCGCGGGCCACGAAGCCGACCGAGTACGCGACGTGCCCGAGGAGGAAGCTCACGAGCCCGAGTTTGAAGAGTCCTGGGCTCTCCCGCGCGAGAAGCGCGACGTCTCCGACCCAGGAGAGGAGGAGCCCGAGGAAGATCCACTGGCCGTACGTCGAATCGAGGGCCCCGGCCGCCCAGGCGGTGAGAACGAAGCCGGTCGCGGCGATCGGCTTCAGGATGCCCCGGCCGAGGCGCGATCCAAACCGGTCACAGAGGACGAGGCCAGCCGTAGTCAAGACTGTGACAAGTGCGTACAAGGAGGGGTCGGTCGCAGTCGGCATGGCTCGAGGATCTTGGCGGGCCGCTGCGCTGCGTTCAAGCGCTACGCTTTTCGGAGGTGGAGATGAAGTTCCGAGCACGTGTCTTGGTGGGGGTACTGACGGGCCTCTTGGTCGTCCCGTCGTCGTTTGCGGCGGAACTCGATGGTGTCACTCTGCCGGATTCGGCGGAGGTGGGTGGCAAGACGATCCCGCTGAATGGCCTGGGCCTGCGCAAGGCGTTCGTCTTCGCGAAGGTCTACGTCGCCGGCCTCTATCTTCAAACGAAGACGACGGACGCGAAGAAGGCGACTGACACCGACGAGACGAAGCGGATCTCGATGCGCTTCGTTCGTGAGATCTCGCACGATGAGATGAACAAGGGCATGGCGGATGGATTCGCCATCACGGCCCCGAACAGCCTGCAGGGGGAACAAGCCGCGCTGAAGGGCTTCTTCAACAAGCCCCTGAAGGAAGGCGACGTCTGCAACATCGACTACGTGCCGGGGACCGGCACGACCGTGACGATCAACGGGAAGAAGGAGGGGACGATCGCCGGCGCGCCGTTCATGCGCGCGCTTTGGGGGATCTGGCTCGCTCCCAACCCGCCGGGAGGCGATGCCCTTCGCGACGGGATGCTCGGCAAGGGCTGAGGCGACCCCGGCCGGCGCTCAGCTCTTGCGCCAGTGTCCGTTGATGAACATGCCGCCCTCGGGCGTCTGCTGGTAGAAGCCCGGAATCCACGTGAGGCCCGAGCGAGGCGGGTTCACCCACGCGCTGGGGATCCACAGGTAGCGGCCGTTGCGGAACTGGTAGTGGCCGCTCCGATAGATCGCGGGCCCGCCGGGGCTCGAGGGTTTCGGCGGATCGATTCGCAGTGGCGGAGGCGGAGTCGAGACGATCGCCCTCGGGGCCATGGGTTGCTCCCGCGCGGAGAGGTTCTGCGCCCGCACGGGTGCGGAGCCGGGCCGGGTGCTCGACGTCGAGCAGGCCATCCAGAGCAAGGCGAGGGCGAGGAGCGAGACCTTCTTCATCACGGCGCGCACCTTACCCCTGTGTTTGCCCGGTTGGAAGCGCGGCCGGCGCGAACTCACGGGCGGCCAGCCCGACCATGTCGGGCGTGTTGTCAATCTCGGTCACAGCCGGCAGGCCCCCCACGGCGGCCCACCAGGGCGGCGTAGGCGCGTCGCCTCGCGCGAGCAGGAGCCGGCGGGCGCGACCGGCGAACGAGCTCGTGTAGTCCACCGGTCGGATGTCGTGCTCCGCCATCCGGACCATGGGGTCGGTCCCGGTCTGATCGTGCCGCGGCGCTTGGAGAGCGGCGAGGTCTTCGTCGGTTCGGGCTACGATCCCCTCGAAGTCGGGCAGGGTTCGCAGCCCGCCGAGGCCGACGCCGGGCAGGAGGAGGGCGGCGTCGATGTCGTCGGGGCGGCCGCCGGCGAGCAGGAGTGCGACGTACGCGCCGAGGCCCGTGCCGACCACGTGGCGGGCGCCGATCTCCGAAGCGGCCTGGTCGGCGTCCGCCGCGAAGAGCTCCGGGTAGTAGCCGCCACCCGCCAGCCACTGCGACTCGCCGTGGCCCGAAAAATCGAGTGCGAACACGGGGCCCGGCCACGCGGCGAGGTTGTCCGTCCAGTCTTTCCCCGAGCCGTACAGAGCGTGGAGGAGGAGTAGGGGCGGGCCCTCTGCCGCGCGGAGACGATGGAGTGCGAGTTCGAGTCGCCCGGCTTGGATACGGCGCGTGTTCACGGATCAGTCCCCCAGCCAGTCGAGCAGTACGCGGGCCGTCTCTTCGGGGCGTTCGATGTGCACGAAGTGTCCGGTGCCGTCGATCGAGACCCGCTCGACGTCGCCCACGAATCGGAGACGTTCCTGGATCAGCGTTTCCGGGATCGGGCCCCAGGTGTCCTCCTCGGTTCCGGTGACGGCGAGCATGGGTGTGCGAAGTGGCTTCCAGCCGTGGGCGATCCAGTCCGGTTGGAACGGACCGAAGCCGCGGACCGAGTGCGGATCGCTCTTCCAGGTGAACCCGCGATCGCTCTCGAAGGCGCCGTACGAGGTGAAGTACCGAAGCCACTCCAGGCTCAGCCGCGGGTTCTGCGGCTGTCGGCGTTGCGCCAACTCGTCGATCGAAGGGAACGCGCGCCAACCCGAGCGCTCGCTCGACGTGCGGCGCCATTCGAAGAAGTCGCCGAGGTACTCGGGCGGAGTGCGCTCCGGGCGCGCGGCGCCACCCGGCCCGAAGCCTCCCTCGGGTGGTCCGAAGCCGTCGATGTTCACGAGCTGCAGTACGTCGTCGGGCGCGCGCGCGGCGGCGTCGGTGGATTGTCCACCGCCTTTGCTATGGCCGATCAAGTGCGAGGGGCGGCCGTTTGAGCGGAGAAGTTGGATGATCGTCAGGACGTCGGTGACCCAGGGGTAACTCGTCGCCCATTCCGAGTCGCCGTGGCCGCGGGCGTCCATCGCGACGACGCGAAACCGCTCCGCGAGGAGCGGTGCGAACACGTCGAAGGTTCGCGCGTGGTCGAACATCCCGTGGATGAGCACGACGGGGGTTCGCTCGGGGTCTCCCCACTCGTGCACGCGCAAGCGAAGGCCAAACGACTCGAGCCAGCGACTGCGCTCGGGCGGGACCGCACCGGGATAGGAAACCTCGGACATCGTCCGATCAGCATAGCGGGCGCTTTGCGGCTGCGCCGCTCTCGCGCAGGCGTTGTGCTTCTACGATTGAGGATCGACAGGCCAGGTGCGCCCCTCGCCGTGGAGGGTGTCTTTGAACTGGGCCCGGAAACGGCCATTGCGAATCGTCGCGTACGTCCGCTCCTCGGGCGGCGTGTCGAGAATGTCCCGCCCCGTGGTGCGGTGTCCGACGGCGAAGCGGCCCGAGAACGTGCCGGAGATCGTCTCCGGAGTGGCGTCGTTGGGTTCGAGTTCCAAAACGGCGTCCACACCGACCAACGCCGTGCGGGCACCGTTTCGATGGTCGGCGACGGCGACGGAGAACCCGCGGTCCATGCCGCGATACGAGCGGTCGGCCTCAAATCGGCCCGGGCCCGTGAGCGCAACGACAAGGTCGATCCCGCTCCGCCAGTCGCCCTCCTGGCCGGAGATGTGGATTCGGGTCTGCTTTGTGCGCGGATCGTAGACCCAATGATTGGTCATGGTGGTCAGGTCGGGCGCGAACGTCCGTTCGTCGAATCCCGCGCCATCGACGGTGAAGGTCAGGAGGGGTCCGGTCGAGACCTCGCTTTGTGGCTCCTCCACCTCGGGGGGAGCCTTGCAGGAAACCAGGGTGGTGAGAGCCAGGGCGGCGATTGCCATCGGGAAGAGCGCGTTCACTCTCTCCTGCATATGTCGGGTCCTGGCCGGTCCCAAGCGATTACTGGCATCGAACGACACGGAGTGATTAGTGCTCAACCATGACGGTAGGAATGCAGGACGCGACTGCAATCGTCGGGATCGGCGAGACCCGGTTTGCGAAGGGGCTCGAAGACACCGAGCTGTCGCTCGCCTGCCAGGCGATCTCGGCGGCCATCGACGATTCGGGGCTGGCGCCCTCCGAGATCGATGGGCTCTCGATGTTCTCGATGGAAGAGGGCCGCGAGGTCGAGGTCGCGCGCAACGTGGGCCTCGGTGACATCACGTACTTCAGCCAGACCGGGTTCGGCGGCGGTGCGGGCTGCGGCGTCGTCGGTCATGCGGCGATGGCGGTGGCGACCGGGCAGTGCAAGGCCGCCGTTGCGTGGCGCGCACGCAAGCGGGCCTCGAAGTCGAGTCGGCCCTGGTCGCAGGTCTCGCAGCGGATCCAAGGGCATTGGCAGTGGAGTCGACCCTTTGGGCTCCTGCGGCCCGTCGATGAGATCGCGCTTCTCGCGCGGCGCTACATGCACGAGTTCGGCGCCACGCGAGATCATCTTGCCAACGTCGCCCTCGCATTCCGCAAGCACGCGAACCGGAATCCGAACGCGACGATGCGCGACAAGCCGCTCACGCGCGAGCAGTATATGAACGCGCGTTGGATCTCGGAGCCGCTGTGCCTGTTCGACAATTGCCTCGAGACCGACGGCGCGCTCGCCGTGGTGATCGTGCCCGCCGAGAGGGCTAAGGATCTGCGCCAGCCGCCCGCGTACATCCACTCGTTCGCGCAAAGCATTCCGACGCAGCACCAGGTCATGACGAACTACTTCTGCGACGATCCGCTGATGGGGCCGTCGTACGCGTGTGCTCGGTTGCTTTGGGAGCGCAGCGACTTCAGGCCGGCCGACGTCCCGGTGGCGCAGTTGTACGACGCGTTCAGTCCGTTGATCCCTCTCTCTCTCGAAGGGTACGGGTTCTGTGATCGCGGGGAGGGGGCGGCGTTCACGGAGAACGGTGCGCTCGAGTGGCCGAACGGGCGTCTGCCGACGAATACCTCCGGTGGCGGCATGTCCGAGGCGTACGTGCACGGGTTCAATCTGGTGCTGGAGGGCGTTCGACAGGTGCGGGGGACCTCGACGTCTCAGGTCGAAGATGCCGAATGTTGCTTGGTGACGAGCGGCGAAGGCGTCCCGACCAGCGCCGTCCTGTTGCGGAGGTAGAGCCATGGCCGAGACCGACTTCCTTCTTCCCGACTCCGATGACCCCGACAACGCGCCTTTCTGGGCCGCGACCGCTCGTGGCGAGCTTCGGGTCCAACGGTGTGGCGCGTGTGGTCGTCGCCGGATTCCGCCTCGTCCCATGTGTCCGGCCTGCCGTTCGCTCGAGAACGATTGGGAGGAGTTGTCGGGGCGGGGCACGATTTGGTCCTTCGTCGTCCCGCATCCTCCGCTGCTGCCCGCGTACAGTGAGGTCGCGCCCTACAACGTGATCCTCGTCTCGCTGGAGGAGGACCCCACCCTGCGGCTCGTTGGAAACCTCGTCGTGAGTGCCGACGGGTCCATCGGAGAGATCGATCCGGCTACCGTTCAGATTGGCGAACCGGTGAGAGCGGTCTTCGCACCGGTGGGGGATGTGTACCTGCCCCGGTGGGTACGGTCCTGATCAGCTCAGGGCGCGCCGGGCGCTTCAGCGGCCGGCGGCCGGATCCACTTTGTCGTGATGCTCTGCAAGTCGGCTAGTCGGACCGGCTTCGACAGGTAGTCGTCCATGCCCGCTTCGAGGCATTTCGCTCTGTCCCCGGCGATCGCGTTGGCCGTCAGGGCTACGATCGGTGTCGCGCTCGCGTCGCCGTCGAGGAGCCGGATCGCGCGGGTGGCGTCGTATCCGTCCATCTCGGGCATCTGGCAGTCCATGAGGATCAGTGCGTACTTCTCCTGCTTCACGGCGGCGACGGCTTCGAGGCCGTTCTCGGCGATGTTGCTCGCGTAGCCAAGCCGAGCCAGCAGGCGCTCGGCGATCCTCTGGTTCGACGGGTTGTCCTCGACGACGAGGACTCGTTTGCCCGCGGTCGCGTCGATGCTCGAGGCGACGACGCGGAGCTGGGGGCGCGAGCCCGCCTGCGCCTTGGCTTGTCGCGGCGGTTCGGCCTTCGTGTCCGGCGAGATCGTGAGTCCGGCGGGCTCGACGGGGAATCGCATCGAGAACGTCGTCCCCTCATTCAGCTTGGTCTCGAACCGAATGTCGCCGCCGAGGTGCTCAATGATCGCGCGGGCCACGGACAGGCCGAGCCCGGACCCCTGGTGCGAGCGCGTCGGCGATCCGTCTCCCTGGGCGAAAGCCTCGAAGATGAAGGCCTGGCGATCTTCCGGAATTCCGATTCCGGTATCGCGGACTTCGAAGAGTAGATCGAGTCGAAGGTCGGGGCGGTGCGTCGCCTCAACGGACACCTTGACACCTCCCGACGTCGTGAACTTGATTGCGTTGGCGACGACCGCGTCGAGTACGCGCGAGAGCTGTCGCGCGTCTCCCCGAACGAAGCGGGGTAGCCCGGGTGCCATCGCGAGCTCGAAGCGCAGCGCCTTCGAGCGGGCCGCTGCCTCGTGGGGAGTCGTCGTACGGGAGACCGCGGCGGCGAGGTCGAAGTCGGCGACCTGGATCTCGGCTTGGCCCCGCTGCATGTTCGAGATGTCGAGCATGTCGACGAGGATCTCGAGTAGTCCGTCCGCGGACCGGCGCGCGCTGTGGGCGAAGTCGCGTTGTTTTGCGTCGAGCTCCGTTTCAAGGAGCAAGTCGGTCATGCCGATGATTCCGTTCATCGGGGTGCGAATCTCGTGACTGACCGTCGCCAGGAACTCGTCCTTCAGGGCGGCGGCTTTCACCGCGTCGTCGCGGGCCTCCTCGAGGGTGATCGCCTGCGCGGCGATGGTCTGGGCGAAGTGCGCTGCCGTTTCCACCTGCTGCATCAGGGCATGCTTGGCGATCAGCGCGAAGGTGAGGGCGCATGCGACGAGGGCGGCACGGCCGACGAACATCTCCGCGCCTTCGACGAGGAACTCGGTCGGGATCGCGGCCGAACCGTGCGGCATCTGAACGGCGGCCATGCCGAGGATCGCGAGCACGCCCCAGGCAACCGCCTCGCGCACCGAGAGCAGGTAGGCGGCGCCCAGCGGGATCATGACGAGGAACCATACCGCGAGAGATTGCGATCCTCCCGAGAGCAGTGCGGCGACAATGAGGCCGACGCCGGACAACGTGAGAGTGAGGTGGGCGGCGACTCGGACGCGTCGCTCGTCTGAGGATTGCGCGAGAGATCGGAGGGCGAGTGTGCCGAATGCCACGGCGAGGTCGAGTTCGACCGTGCGCCACCTGCCGCTTACGGCGCAGTGCGCGGCGTAGACCAACCAGACCCCGACGGCGAGGTGCACGAATAGTTTGACGCGGTTCGCGTCCACGTGGGCTGGGTTGAGATCGGTGTGCGACTGGACGGACGGCATCGGGGGCCCTGGGGGGATGCCTTGGGGCCTATCAGAGGTGACGCCTCCACGGAACACGATCTTTTTCGGCCTCGACCGCGCAGGCGCCATCCGATACCTCCGTGTCGAGCCATGGCACGCCTCGAGTTCTTCTTCGATTGTTCGAGTCCCTGGACTTACCTGGCCTTCCACCGGGTTCAGGAGGTGATTCGCGATACGGGAGCCGGCGTCGAGTGGCGCCCCATTCTGGTGGGCGGGGTCTTCAATGCCGTCAATCGGGATCTCTACGAGCAGCGGAGCCGCATGGCCACGGCGCTTGGCGGCGACGACACGTCGGGGGCTCGCCGGAAGGCGGGGTACTACATGAAGGACCTGGCCGACTGGGCGCGGGTCGCGGGCCTCGCAATTGGGCAGCCTCCGGTGTTCCCGGTGAACAGTGTCCGGGCGATGCGCGGGTGCTTTGTCGCGCAGGAGCATGGCCTGCTATTGCCCTGGGCGCGGGCCGTGTTCGAGACGTACTGGGGTGATCTACAGGACATCTCACAGCCCGACGTCTTGCGGGCGATCGCCCGGCGGGTTGGCCTCGATGCCGAGGGCCTCTGCGACAAGGTCGAATCGCAAACCTACAAAGACAAGCTGCGTGTGAATACGGACGAAGTGATCGCGCGCGGGGGCTTCGGGTCGCCGACGATGTTCGTGAACGGCGACGACATGTATTTCGGGAACGATCGCCTCGAGCTCGTGCGGGCCGCACTGAGCGAAGGGGGAGGGAGCGCGACATGATTTCTTCTTGGGACGACTATCCGGTTCACCAGGTTGCTGAGCCGATTCGGCACGCCGGCACCAGCGACCGAAACTTCTACGATCGCTACTACTTCAATCTGCACGGCTCGAGCGACGAGCTCATGATGATCATGGGCATGGGGCAGTACCCGAATCTGGGCGTGCAGGATGCCTTCGCCGTCGTGCGTCGCGGCGACCACCACCGAGTGGTGCGTGCTTCGCGCGAACTCGGGGACCGGATCGATCTGTCCGTCGGGCCGTTCCGCATCGAGGTGATCGAGCCCCTTCACAAGCTCCGCTTCATTCTCGAGCCGAACGAGCACGGCATTGCGGCCGACGTGGTGTGGGAAGGCTCGATCCCGGCGTTCGAAGAACCCCGCCAGTACATCCGCAAGCACGGACGCGTGTTGTTCGACACGTGCCGCTTCGCGCAGACGGGGACGTGGTCGGGTTCCCTCCTGGTGGGCAATGAGTCGTTCGAGGTTACGCCGGACCGGTGGAAGGGAACCCGTGATCGCTCCTGGGGCGTTCGCCCGGTCGGCGAGCCCGAGGCCGCCGGGATCCGGGGCTCGGAAGGGCAGATGACCGGGATGTGGAATTACTCTCCCATGCAGTTCGACGATCACTCGATCCTCTACATCCTGAACGAGACGAACGTCGGGGAGCGGCCCCTCGAGGAGGCCGTGCGCATTTGGAAGGATCCGGCGAAAAAGCCGGAGTGGTTGGGCCGTCCGGAATGGCGGCATTCGATGGAGCCGGGCTCGCGGATGGTGCAGAGATCGACGCTGGTTTTTCCAGAAGCGCCCGGAGGCGCGTTCGAGGTCTCGGCCGAGCCGCTGACTCATTGCTTCGTCGCCGTAGGAACCGGGTACGGCATGGAGCAGGACTGGCGACACGGGATGTACCAGGGGCCACTCGTCGTACAGGGCCTAGACATGTCGAACGAGGAAATCACGCCTCTGGGGCAGTACGCGCTCGTCGATCACGTCGCGCGCTTCGAGTACGAAGGCAACGTGGGCTTCGGTCTGCACGAGCATGGCTTCTTCGGTGCTTTCGACAAGGCCGGAATGAAGGATGCGGGCAGCGGCGCGGAGAAATCCGAAGCAAGCAGTCAAGAGTGAACTCTGTTTCTTACGGGAATGTGTGATTGATGCCTGTGGATAACTTGCGGACAGTTTTCCACATCCTGTGAATTGACCTTCGCCCGGAAAACATGCGTTTTGCTTTGCATGCGACCGATGGCCCAGGGTGAGGAGAGCCGATCTGTCTCGCGGCTCGAACAGTTGGATGAAGAGGCGCGGATCGCCTACGGCGCGCTCGGCGATCGTGAGATCGACGAGTTGGTCGAACGCGAGCCCGGGTATTATTTGCGCCGGTTTCAGTCTCTCGGGCTCAAGTGGCCGCGCTGAGAGGAGGAGCCGGTTGAGGGCGGCAGCTCGGCGTGCTCGTCCGCGATCAGGAGCTGCGGGTCCCGGCGGGTGAGCTCTCGAACGTCTCGGGTCTGCATCTCTCGCTGAAGCTTCTGCCGGCGTTCGGGTTCGGATTCCTCTCGCGTGGTCTGAGCGCGTTGAAACGCAAGAACACACGGCCGGCTTCGAAGTTGGAGCGCCACCTCTCCGCGCGGCGGAATAGTTTTTTCCGGGACCGGCCCCAAGAGCGTTGGCAGGTGATGGCCGGCTCGTTTCGAGGTTTCGGGGAAGAAGCGAGGGCTCGCGACCTTCGTCTCCTCGTGGGGCCCCTGCCGGACGCCGACCAGGTGAACATACCCCGGAACTCATACCGCAGGAGGCTGTCTTGGTTCTCTGTGCGGAATATGAGCTCGAGTGCCTCGATCTTCGGCCGGTCCTGGACGCGGAGTCGTCGCCCCTCTTTCTCGAGGGTGTTCACCCGAACGCCGAGGGCTACCGCGTGATCGCGCGCGGCATCGCGGAGCGGCTTTCCGAGCCGTCTCGGTGATTTCTTGGGCACGAGCGCTTGACGCAGGCGGCGCAGATGGTCACGAAGGAGAGAGAAAGACGAGGAGGTTCCGATGAAGCGAATGTTTGGATGGATGTTGGTGGTGGCGCTCCTGGCGCCGGTGTCCGCGGAGGCCGTGGACACGGAAGACTTCCACATCAAGGAAGCGCAAGACCTAGTCGACGTCTGCACGACGCCCAAGACCGATCCTTTGTACGAGGCCGCAATGGGCTTCTGTCATGGCTACTGTGTCGGTGCGTGGGACTACTACCAGGCGGCCGGGCGAAAGTTCGTATGTATCCCGGCGAAGCCTCCGACCCGTCAGCAGGCGGTCGATGGGTTCATCGACTGGTCGGCGACGCATCCTGAGTACATGCAAGAAGGCGCGGTGCAGGCGCTCTTCAAGTATCTCGCGGGCGCGTACGCGTGCACGAAGGAGTAACGGCGATGAGAATTCTGATTGTGACGCTCACTCTCACGCTCGCACTGGCCGGTTGCTCCAACATGTCGGCCACGCAGCAGCGGACTCTCTCGGGTGGCGCCCTGGGTGCCGGTACCGGCGCCATCATCGGCGCGATCGCGGGGAACGCGGGCCTCGGTGCCGCGGCCGGAGCCGGTGCGGGGCTCCTCGGTGGCTATTTGTACGACCAGTACGACAAGGAGAAGCAGAACTCCTACCGTCAAGGATACCAGGCGGGGCAGACCGCCGAATGAGATAATCCCCGACGCGCTTGCCGTCGATCTGCCTGCAGGAGGCGACGAGCGCCGGACGAGCTGCTCCAAGACGACGTGTCGCTGTATCTCCACGTCTTGTGGTGCGACTACGCCGGCGTGGTTCGTGCGAAGGCCTTCCATACTCCCGTCGCTCCGGGACGAGTTTGGAGAGTCTGAGCGTCACCCAGACCATCCAGTGACTTCCGGTTACGGGCGCCGTGCCGATGGCGGAGGCGCGCCTGGAGCCGACGCCGCATGGGGGATCGACAACAAGGAGTCGGCTATTCGCGTCCTGCAGAACCCGTTCGGGGAGGGGCCGACCCACTTCGAGCGGCGTATGCTCCTCGAGGGTTGCTAGCATGGCGCCGTCGGCGGATGGGCTGGCGGCGGCGGTCCGGTTCCTGGTAAACCGCACGTGTGTCCGAGCCGTCCACGTATGATGCAATGGTCCTCGCCGGCGGTGGCTGCCGGTGTTTCTGGCAGGTCGGGTTCTACGAGACCGTCGCGCCCGAGTTGAACCTCCGACCGAAGCAGGTCGCGGCAGTGAGTGCGGGTTCGGCGATGGCGTGCATGTTGTTCTCGGGCACGGTGGAGCAGGGGCTCGAGTACTTCACGGACCGCGCGGGTCGGAACGAGCGCAACATCTACCCCGAGAACTTATGGGGTGATGCGCCGGTGTTCCCCCACGAGGAGATCTACCGCGAGACGATCCTGCACGCTTGCGATCAGGCCGCGTTGGACCGGCTTCGGCAGGGGCCCGATGTTCGCGTTCTACTCTCGCGCCCGCCGGAGTGGCTCGGTTCCCTTGGGGGCGTGGCGGTCGGCTTCCTCGCCTACGAAGCCGAGAAGCTGCTCTCGCCCAGCGTGCATCCCGAACTTGCGCGCCGCCTCGGATTTTCCTCTGAGGTCGTTTCGCTTGCGACGTGTGAGACGCCGGCGGCGCTGGCCGAGGTGATTCTGCAATCATCGTGCACACCTCCGTTCACGCCGGTCTACCTTCGCGACGAGGTCCCGGTGCTCGACGGCGGCCTGGTCGACAACGTCCCGGTGAGCGCGCTCACCGACGAGGCGGAGAATGTTCTCGTGCTACTGACCCGTCGATACCCGGACGATGTGATCCCCGCCGTCGCGGGCCGCACCTACGTGCAGCCTTCCGAATCGATTCCGGTCGAGAAGTGGGACTACGCCAGTCCGGATCTGGTGCTCGCGGCGCTCGACCTCGGGCGCCGCGACGGCGAGAGCTTCCTGTCGTCTCGGGCGGCGGGCTAGAACGCCCGGCGTGAGAAGTTTCGCCCGGCGTCAGTCGAACGCTTCCCAGACTCCGTCGATGCGGCGCTCGTGCGGCCGGTAGCGCGTCTTGTACGCCATCGGCGGTGAACCGGCCACGTAGAGGCCGAGGTACAGATACTGCAGGCCCCATTCTCGGCAGAGCGCGAGCTGCTTCAGGATCGAGTATGTCCCGAGACTTAGTGAAGAGTAGGTTGGGTCGAAGAATGCGTAGACGGCGGACAGCCCGTCGGTCGCGCGGTCGGTGAGGGCGACCGCGACGAGCTTGCCGTCGAGGCGGTACTCGATCTCGACCGTCTCCGTACAGCTCTCGACCAGGAACTCGCGGTAGCTGCCCAGATCGAGGAGGTCGTCTCCGACGGCGAGGCCGCGTTCGAGCTTGTGGAGGTTGTAGAGGTCGACCTTCTCGTCGGTGGCCGTCGGTGGTCCGAGCGAAACGTCGAGCACGGATTCGCCGGTCCGGAAGGCACGCCGCTGGGAACGACTCGGCCGGAATGACGTCACGTCGAGTCGAATAGCCTCGCACGCCGAGCAGGTGGGGCAGTGCGGTCGGTACAGGAGGAGCCCCTGGCGCCGATCGCCGTCATGCAGGCGGGCCGCCAGTTCGTCCCGTCGAAGGGGTCGCACCGGCAGCCGGAGCGGAAGGCGAGCGACCTCGCCGTCGAGGTAGACGCAAGGGCTCAACTCGTCGTGGACGATCCACTCAGTCGGCTCGCTGCCGATCCGGCGTGGGACACTCGGGCCACGGTTCATCGTAGACCATGGTACACGGCTGCGGGCCCGGAGATAAGTCACCCATCCGTTCCCGTCTGCTGGGCTCGGGTTTTCGCCCTGGCTATTGTCGGCCGAGATCTTCGGGAGGACGTATGCCCTACGAGGGGGAGCAGAATCGGCCGGACGAGCCAGCCATCGTGTCCCGCACCGCCTCGTGGACGTGGCGCGAGGCGGAAGAGGCCACCGAGCGGCTCGCGGCGGGCTACCTGGGGATGGGTCTTCGTCGCGGCGACGGAGATCGATCACGCTCTCCGCCTGTCGGCCGCATGCATGCTCGTCGTCCACGCTCGGGGCGATGACGGCAAGCTGACCGCAGAGCTTCACGATGACCCGAAAGGACGTACTGCTCCCCGGGTCGTCGCGGTCGCAAAAAGCAGACCATCGTGCACGAGGGATCGAACATCTACCCGCAGGAGGTCGAAGAGGCGGTGCTCGCGCACTCGGCGATCGAGTGCGTCGGCGTCGTGGGGGTCCACGACGTCTTCCCCGGTGAGAAGATCCGGGCGTACGTGTCGCTGCGTGATGGGCAGGAGCGTCCCGCCGATCAAGAACTCATTCATTTTGCCCGTGAGCGGATCGCTGCTTACAAGGCCCCCGAAGAGATTGTCGTCCTCGCGGAGATGCTGCTCAATGCGGCCGGGAAGGTCGATCGGGTTCGACTGAAGAAGCTGGCGGCCGGCGAAGACGTGTCGGCGCTCGGTGAAGGCGGAGCCTCGGAGGCTGGGTTGGCCGTGACGCGCTGAGCACGCGGGACGGGGCGATTGCGCACGGCCCCGATTCGCGCTCAGTTGAGAACCATGATTCCCGAGCCAAGCGGGCCGGCCTCGCGGCCGTGGTGGGTGAACGTGCTGCTCGCGTTCTGCGCCTTCATGACGTTCGCCTACACACCCTGGGACCTGTTCTGGAAACCCGTCGCGCAGGATCAGGAGGTCTGGTTCGGCTTCGTGCTCCGTGGCTGGGCGGCGAAGGCGACCGAGCCACTCCACTGGGCCATATACGGGGCGTTCACCTATGGCTTCTGGAAGATGAGGCCGTGGATGAGGTTCTGGGGGACGGTGTACTTCGCCCAGGTCGCCATCGCGATGGTGGTCTGGGGGCTGCTCGACGAGCGTGGGTCGCTGGTGGGCTCGGTGGTGAGCGGCATCGTGTTCGGTTGGCTGACGCTCAAGTACTGGCGTGCCGGCGAGATCTTCGAAGCTTCCCGCTGAGCGTCACCATTGCGGTCGGCGGCCGTGGGTCCGGCCCGTCGGTTCGCCCCCTGGGTGTTCAACCAGTAGGGGCTGAGGGGGAGGATTGTATGAAGACCGATTGGGTGATCGACGCGGATACGCACGTTACGGAGCCTCCGGATACCTGGAGCGCTCGGCTGCCGGCCAAGTTCCAGGACCGCGCACCGCGGGTGGTCTACAACGAGGAGTACGGCTTCGAGATGTGGCAGATCGGTGACGGCTCGGCGCCGGTTCCGATCGGTCATACCGCCGTCGCGGGGTGGCCCGAGCCGTTCCCCTCGGCGCCGAAGGGGTTCTCCGAAGTGCCGCCGGCCGCGTACGACGGGAAGGCCCGTCTGGCCTACATGGACACGGTGGGGATCTGGGCCATGGCCCTGTACCCGAACGTCGGTGGCTTCGGGAATGAGGCATTCCTGAAGCTCGGCGATCAGGAACTCATGGACGCCTGTGTGCGGGCCTACAACGATTTCCTGCTCGACTTCGCGGAGCCCGATCCGCGCCGTTTCATTCCGATCTGTGCGATCCCGTTCTGGGATCCCGCTGCGAGCGTGCGCGAGATCGAGCGTTGCGCCGCGGCCGGTCACAAGGGCATTTTGTTCACGGGGGAGCCGCACAAGTATGGGCAGCCGGTTCTCGCATCGCGCCATTGGGACCCGATCTGGCGCGCATCAGAAGAGACGGGCCTGCCCGTGAGCTTCCACATCGGCAGCGGTAACCTGATGGAGGAGTACAGCCCCGAGCGAATCGAGGCCTACGGGCTGCATGCGGTGAACGCGCGAACCGCGGTGAGCCTCTTCCTCGAGAACGGCAAGCAGCTCTCTGACCTGCTGCTGTCGGGGATCCTTCCGCGCTTCCCGAAGTTGCGCGTGGTCTCCGTCGAGAGCGGGATCGGCTTCCTGCCGTTCATCCTCGAGGCAACCGACTACGCGTTCGAGTCCTCGCAGGTGGTTGCGGAGAAGCCGGAGTTCGAGATGAAGCCGAGCGAGTACTTCGCCCGGCAAGTGTACGGTTGCTATTTCTTCGAGGAGTTCGCGCCGCAGCATCTTCTCCCCCAGATCGGTGTCGACAACGTCCTGTTCGAGACCGACTACCCGCATCCGATCTGCCTCTACGGCAACGTGCGTGAGAAGATCGAGGCCGGGCTCGCGAATCAGCCGGACGAGATCCGTCGGAAGCTGCTGTTCGACAATGCGGCGAAGCTCTACGGTGTCGGCGAGCCCGACCGAGCCTGGTCGCCCCCGTCGAACTCGCTTTAGGCGCCGGGGGGTTCTCGAACGGATGAGGGTGGTGGGGGCGAGCTTGTTGGTGGCTGTGGTGGTGATCGCGGCGACCGGCGACGTGCGTGCGGAAGAGAAGGCCGCCGAACGCGCGGCTAGCCGGGCCGAAGATCTCGCCGCCCAGAAAGCCGACGCCGAGGAGTTCCAGGGGGCGTACGGCCCACACGGTGCTGCTACTCGCGACGTGGAGATCACGCCGGCCGACGTGATCTCCAGTTCAGGACCTTTCGAAGGGGCGGCGCTGGGAATCGAAGCCGACTACATCCCCGGTGTGAACCTCCGGCTGTACTGGAAGCGGGGGATCAACTACCGGGTCGAGGACGAACTGACGCTGTTCACGCGCAAGGCTACTCTCGACGGCCGGGTCGGAGTTCGCTTCCAAGCAGACGCCGCCGCGTTCGCACCGAGCGGGATCACTGACGCCGGTGGCGGTCTCGGGGTGCGTCGCCTCTTCTTCTACACCACCGGCGAGCTCGATTTTCTCTACCCGGTTCTGTTTGCGCTCGACCTGGGCCTGGACGGCGGCAGCTTCTTCGTCGACGATGCGTACCTCTGGATCACGGACTTGCCGTACATCGGCACATTCAAGTTCGGGCAGTTCAGTGCTCCGATGTCGCTGGCACACCTCACCGCGAGTGGCACGCGCCCCTTCATGGAGATAGGAACGCCGGCCGAAGCGTTCTCCCCTGGCAGCAAGGCAGGCTTTCAGTTTGCCAACGACGCGTTCCACCGCCTTCTGACCTGGCAGGTGGGCTGGTTTGCAGACACGCAGTCGGTTCCAGTCGGCGACGCTTCAGAAAGCCTGACCCGTGTCGTCGGTCGCCTCACGGGGCTGCCGATGTTCGAGCGGTACCTGGACACGCAGCAATTGCTTCATCTCGGGATCAGTGGGAGTTGGGTGTTCTCGAACGACCAGCGCGTACGCTACCGGTCCAGGCCCGAGAGCTTTCTTGCGCCCGCCCTGGTCGATACCGGCGAGATCGAGGCCTCGAATGCGACCCTTCTTGGTCTGGAGGCGGCGTGGGTGCGGGGGCCGCTCTCGGTTCAAAGTGAGTTCTTAGGGTCGCAGGTGAATACCGGGGGCGCAGGCAGCCCGCTCTTGTATGGCGTGTACGCGATGAGCAGCTGGTTCCTGACCGGTGAGACCCGTCCCTACAATCGCGCGTCGGCCATCTTCGGGTCGGTGGTGCCGAAGCATCCGCTCGCGTGGGACGATTGGCAGACCGGCGCCTGGGAGCTCGCGGGCCGGTTGTCCTGGACCGATCTGTCGGATGAGGAAGTTCACGGCGGCCAGATCTTCACCTTGATGACCGGTTTGAATTGGTACCTTAACCGGTACGCCCGAATGATGTTCGACTACGGGTATTCCCAATCAAACGACGGTCCGCAGGAGGGTGGAATCCACATCTTCCAGGCCCGGTTCCAGATCAACATCTGAGCGGCTGTTCTGAGACGTTCATTGTTCGGCCGCGACCGTATGTGCCATGAGTCTCGGAGGTGAGGGGCTCTTTTTCGATAGGCTTCCCGGGGCTCGCCGCGAAGACGGTTTCGGGGAGCCCCGCGGTGAACGGGCAAGCGATGCCGAGCGGGCGCCCGGCCAGCAGCGCGGACATCGCTCCGCAGGGCGCGCGCTTCTTCCAGATGGTCTCGCACACACACAAGCGGGGGCGTCACTTCTGGGCGGAGCTTGTCGATGGCACGCTGCCGTACGAGAACTTTGTCTACAACGACCCGACTCGTGTACTGTTCGATCCGCCTCTCGCGTTCGATTCGAGCCCCGGCGCGGGTGACGGCTGGTGCGATGCGTGTGCGATCACCGGCGGCGAGAGCACGGAGAACGAGATGTTCCTTCTGACCGGGCAGTACTACATCGAGGAGGGCTTCCCTCAGGCGCCGTCGGACGGCCCGGTGTACGCGGGCGCGGCGTCGGTCCGTTGAGCCGCCTTCCGCACCACGGCAGGCTCGAACCACTGACCCCGACGGAGTGGGGTGAGAGGACGGGGCAGACCCTCTCCGGCACCGTGGAGCGCGTCTCGAAGCTGGAAGGCGAGGGGGTACCGCCGGCCGAGAAGCCGCTGAACATCCTCGCGACCATCGCGCGCCATCCGAGCCTGCTCGAACCGTTCCTGGCCTGGTCCGCCACACTGGCACTCCAGGGAGAGCTGTCGCGGCGGGATTCCGAGATGCTCGCGCTGCGTGCGGCGTGGAACTGCCGTTCGCCGTTCGAATGGGGGCATCACGTTCTGTACGCGCGCGCTGCGGGTCTGAACGACGAAGAGATCGAGCGGATTGCGCGGGGCCCCGCATCTCCTGGATGGGCCCCGGAGGATGCGGACCTTCTGCGCGCTGCAGACGAGTTGCACAGTGGGCAGGATCTCTCGCCGGAGACCTGGGCACGGCTTCGGCCGCGTTTCAGCGATGCGCAGCTGGTGGAGATCCCGTTCGTGGTCGGCCAGTACACGATGCTCTCGATGGTGGCGAACTCGACCGGGGTCCCGATCGAAGACGGACTGTCGACCCTGCCCGAACTAGACTGAATGCCGCGCTCAAAGTGGGCGCGCACCGCCGGTGTTCGCCCATCGTGAGCCGGCATCAGGCTGCCCGGCAGGAACGCCCACTTCACCCTCGCGTCGTCGTCGGCGTGATCAGCCACCTTGGTCGCGCAGGATCGGCTATCGGAGCATTTACCGGTGTTGAGGAAGTGCTGCTTGATCGCGGCACAGATGTTCTTGGTGAGCTTGAGGCCGCCCATCTGCCCTTGGTCTTGGGAGGCGATCGACGACGGCGCCATGCGCCAGGGTTGCGAACCGAAGGCTTTGGCGCGTGGTGCGTTGTACCGTGTCCGCGGGGGATTGCTGGCGTGGCAGTCGACGCATCGGGTCTGGACCGTCGGGACCACATTGCGGCGGTCCGGCTCGTGACGCACGCCGCGTTCTCCTTGTCGCGGGTTCGTTTGGTCCGTGTGGCAGTTGAGGCATCGCCGGGGGCGGGGTTGCGACCGTGCTCTCGGTGCCGACGAGTGGTCCAATGCCGACGCGGTCGACGTCCCCGAGCAGCTCGCGCAGCTCGGCGACGCCCTGAGGTCCTCCAGGAGAACTGCTTTGCTTGGATCGCCCTTGGACTTGGCGAGGGGCGCTGCGAGGATGCTCGCGGGAGACATTACGCAAAACCTCGCGAAGGTCGGTCGGAGTTTCACCGGCATCACGCGCGACGCCTCGGGCCGCAGCGCGGCCGGTCGAGCGTCGGCAGACGACGGGCGCTGTTGGGCTTAGGGCCTCTTCGCCCGTGTTGCATCGTGCTTGACGAGCAACGCACCTCCGGTTCGTATGCCGATCTCGCAATCGGCCGCGGCGGTTATTGCGATTGCGGTGCTGACAGTTGGTGTCGTCTGCATGGCGGGCTCCTTCGTCGTGTGAACTTCGACTGGAACCGTGGTGCCACGCTGGTGCCGCTCAGAGCATTCCCCAGAACAGTGCAGAGCGATTGGTATCGGGGAGGTGGCGGCGGGTGAGATGAGGGGTGCGTGCTACCTCACCACCCGAATTCGGAAGCTCGCGGCCATCGTCTGCCCCGGTTCCAAGACCCGCACCCCAGAATCCGCATCCCCGCTCGCAAGCAAGTTGAAGCCGTTGTTTGCGTTGCTGACGGGTTCGAGGGCGAAGTAGGGCTTGCCCGGTGGGGTGAAGAGGATCACGTGGCGGAGTGGCGGTTCGCAGTCGATCTCCGCCCGGATCTTCGAACCGGGCCAGGTGATCACGGCCTTGCCGTCCCAGCCGCCGAAGCAGCAGTCGACGACGTCGCCGGCGAGGGCGCGGGAAGTGCTGAAGTCGTGGCGGGGGTTGATCGGGCCCGCCGGGGCGGTGGGGACGAGGCCGGCGTACTCGCGGGAGAAGGAGGCCTGGACTTCGACCTGTTCGCTCGGGTCGAGCAGGGTACGACTGAAGTAGGGGTGGTGGCCCATCCCGGCCGGCATGCGCTCGGTCCCGGCGTTCTCGACTTCGAGCTCGGCGCGGAAGCCGTTCCCGTCGATTTCGTAGCCGAGGTTCGCGTTGAACGGGAACGGGAAGTTGATGTCCGGGAAGCTGCGTGACTCGAAGCGGAGTCGGACCCAGGTGGGGCCGGAGTCCGTAATCTGCCAGGGGCGCTTGCGAACGTCGCCGTGGATGGTGTGTCCGTCGTCGGTGTTCGGTTTTAAGTGGTATTGCTTGCCCTCGAAGGTGAACTGGGCGTTGCCGATTCGGTTGGAGTAGGGGGCAAGGACGAACGAGGCCATCTCCGAACTGTTGCCGCTCTCGAGCGCGTCGGGAGGCGTCGGGCGCATGACGGGCACCCAGCGGTCCTGCAGCCGAGTCGCCAATGTGACGATGCTGGCGCCGGCGTCGGGGTCGATCTCGCAGCGGAGATCTTCGTTCTGCAGTGTCGACAGGCTCAAGGTGCGTTCCTTTCTCTAGAGTGCCGGCGCGATAGCCTTCAGCGCGCTCTCGAGCATCTCGTACGGTGCACCCTGCGGGAGGTTTACGAGCCCGAGGCCCATGCCCTGCTTCCCCCATTCGGCGAGTTTGTCGCGGCAGTACTCGGGCGGTCCACAGATCGCGATCGCGTCGATCAACTCGTCGCTGACGGCGGCGGCCGCCTTCTTGCGATCTCCCCGGTGGAAGAGATCGCGGACGAGGTCTGCGTTCTCCTTGAAACCGAAGCGGCAGAACATGTCGTGGTAGTAGGTGCCCATGCCGCCGATGTAGAACGAGACCATCGGCTTCATCATCGAGCGAGCGAAGTCGCCGTCCTCGATCGGGATGACACCGAGGAACGGGGCGAGTTCGATGTCCTTCGGATCTCGGCCCGCTTCCCGCGCGCCGTCCTCAACCCATTTCAAGCCGTCCTTAAAGTTCTCGTAGGGCCAGAACGTCGGAACCCAGCCGTCGGCGATCCGGCCGATCTCGGTGATCGCCTTTTGTTGCAGCGAGGCGACGTAGATCGGGATGTCGGGTCGCGTCGGCGTCATCTCCAATTTGAAATGGCGAAGGTCCGCGAGTGTGCTCTGCTCCGAAGTGAGGCGCTCACCCTTCCACAGAGTGCGGAGGACGCCGATCGTTTCCCGCATCCTTGTGAGCGGCTTGGTGTAGGGAACGCCGTGGAAGTTTTCGACGACGTTCTTTCCGCTCGTGCCGAGTCCGAGGATGGCTCGTCCGTCGGAGATCTCGTCGAGAGTCGCGGCGCTCATTGCGAGGAGGCTGGCCGATCGGCTGAAAATATTGGCAATACCGGTCGCGAGAAGGATTCGTTTCGTGTGAACGGCGATCTCGGTCAGGAGCTGGAACTGCTCGTACGACCAGGCCTCCGGGATCCAGACGGAGTGGTAGCCGAGGTCTTCGGCCAGTTGGCTGGTGCGGAGCACTACCTTGCGGTCGTAGTCTTTCCAGAACGGCACGATTCCGAGTTTGGTCGTCATTTCCGAGAGTTCCTCCGGCTGCGCATGATGCACGAGCGCGGTCCCCACGACAATGACGCGCCCGAGATCGCTGGGCTTGACGGCGCGGCGCGGGAAACCGAGAAGGGAGCATGCCTGCCATCCATTCCATGGAGGAACACGCCGATCGGATCGCGCGCCAAGGCTATACGGTCCTGGAGGGAGTTCTCGAACCCGAGCTCGTGGACGCCCTCAGCACCGACCTGGCGCGTCTCGAGACAGAGCTGAAGGTTCGCCCAGCCAACAACGAATTCGAGGGCAAGAAGACTTTGCGCCTCTACAATCTCCTGACGCATGGGAAGCTGTGGGAACAGGTCCCGGTGCACGACGCGATGCTTCCCCTGGTGGAGAAGATTCTGGACCATGGGTGCCTCGTGTCGACGCTCTCATCGATCGGCATCGACCCGGGCGAAACGGAGCAGCCGATTCACGCGGATGACCAACTGATCCCGCTCGCCAAACCGCACGTCGCGACCGTTTGCAACACGATGTGGGCGCTGACCGACTTCACCGAGGCCAACGGCGCGACTCGAGTCATTCCGGGCTCACATCTGCGAGATTCCTCACCGGACTTCGGACAGCCCTACGACAGCGTGCCGGCGGAGATGCCGCGCGGCAGCGTCCTGGTGTGGCATGGAAGCCTTTGGCATGGCGGCGGGGCGAACCGGACGGACGAGCGCCGCGTGGGCATCGCGATGAACTATTGCGCGGGCTTCATTCGGCAGCAGGAAAACCAGCAACTCGGAATCCCGAGGGAGATCGCGCAGGGTTTCTCTCCGCGCCTGCGTGAACTGGTGGGATACGGGATCTATAACGGACTCATCGGGCACATCGACAAGAAGAGCCCGGCGGATCTTCTGGGCGAGGGCGCGGATCACACGATGGTCTGGGAGCTCTGACGCTCTAGGGCGCACCCGCCCAGCGGGGCACGCCGGTTTCTTGGATGGAAAGCTCATCGTGTTGGACGAGGAGGGTCACGTCTTCGTCCTGGTGCAGGCGGCGGAGGAAGCGGCGCACCTCCCCCAAGCGGTCCGTGTCTTCGGGTACGACAAGCGTGCTGTAGATCCAGGGCTTCGGAAGGTCGTGTCGAACGCCGTCCCTTATGTTCACGATATCTCCGGTGAAGGCGTACGACTTGGCACTCTCGCCGTCTCCGACCCGCGCGACGACGATCTGACTTCCTGGCGTGTGCCCGGCAGCGGCAATCACGCGAACCCCGGGGAAGCCGGGAACGGGTTCGAGCGGGTTGCCCTCTTCGAGTGGGACGAGTTCGACGCAACCCGCTTCGTTCAGGATGTCGAGTCCGCGAGTGGTGAGGTAGTTGGGGCGTGTGAGCTGGGCTTTGGTTCCGAACACGCGCAGCGGACGGCTTCGTCCTTCGCAGAGCGCGGTGATTCCGTCGACGTGGTCGTGATGGAGGTGGCTAAAGAGGACTCCCTCGACGTCGTCGGCGCGGGCTCCGAGCTGTGCGGCCGTCGGAGTGTGCGGTTCGATGGGGCGCGCGCCGATGAGCTCGGCCCCGGCTCCGAAGTTCCGCGCCTCGTCCTGACTCATCCCCAGGTCGACGAGGAGGACGCGTCCGTCGGCCCACTCGAGCACGAAGGAGGGGTGGCTCATCCGGTACGGAGCGCCCGGGGTAGGGTCGAGCTGCGGGTCCAGCACGCCGGAACGCGGCATGTCCTGACTCGCGGAGTTGATCCACGAGAGCCTGACGGGGCCGTCCGAGTCGGCCGCGAGGGCGGCGGGCACTCGGTCGGAGGCCGGCAGCGGGGTCCGCTCGCCGCGCAGCGAGACATGCGCCCAGAGAAGCCCCCCACCGAGCAGCACGATGCCGATGCCGAGGAACGCGAGTAGGCCCAAGAGGATCCGTTTCACGGCTCGGAAGATAGCCGAAACGGCCCTGGGCGGCATCGTCCCGGGCCTGGGCTGCTTTAGCTCCAAACCTCGCTAAGATGGTGGCCTCGGCCCCGTCATCCGCGCGGTGTAATTGGACGTGTCCTATCAACTCTATACGGGGGTCCTGCTGCTCACGGCGGTCTGGCTCTCCTTTCTCGCGGTTCGCGTGTGGGCGCGGCGGCCCGCACGAGCGGCGACGGCATTCGTCATCCAACTCGGCGCGACCGCGGTCTGGTGCGGATCGTACGGACTCCAGCTCGCATCGTCCGACCCCGAGATGAAAGTCTTCTGGAGTCGCTTGCACTACCTCGGCGTCGTCGTGGCGCCGGTCGCGTGGCTCGTCTTTGTCTCGGAGTTCACCGGCCGCGACGGATGGGTCAACCGTCGCAGCATTGCGCTCCTCAGCATCATCCCTGCGCTCACACTGCTTGCCGTATGGACGAACGACTTCCACCAGCTGCATTGGCGCGCCGTAATCTTCGAGGTCGTCGGCGGCGAGATGCGGATGCGCGTGCTCGCGGGCTCATGGTACTGGGTCGCGATCGGCTACGTGTACGTGTTGTACGCTGTCGCCATGCTCGAGGTCCTGCGTGCGCTCGTTTACGGACACCACGTTCAGCGGCGCCAGAACACCGTGCTCCTCGCAGCAGCCGCGATCCCGGCGCTCGTCAGCATTTTCTACATGAGCGGCTGGACCAACGTAGACGTGACCGCACTCGGTTTCGCGGGGACGGCGCTCGTCGTGTCCTGGGCGCTGTACAGCTTTCAGCTTCTCGATCTCGTACCCGTGGCGCGCGAGACGGTTGTCGAGGAGATGCGCGACGCTGTCCTCGTTCTCGACGATCGGGGCCGCGTAGTCGACTTGAATCCGGCGGCTCTCGACGTTCTCGACCTCGATCCTGCGGATGCCATCGGGCATCACCTCGACGAGGTGCTGCCGGCGGCGCGTGGGATGCTCGGTCGGTCCCGGCAGCGGGGCGTGGCCACGGCGATGGAGCTGGAGCTCGGTGGAGAGCACGACACGCGGTGGTACGAGCTGCGGCTGTCTCCGTTACGGGGCCGCCGGCGCCGACTGGGCGGCGACCTCGTGATTCTGCGAGACATCACCCAGCGTATCGAGTCCGAGCGCTCGCTCTCGGAGGCGCGGGATCAGGCACTCGCGGCGGACCGCGCGAAGGGTGAGTTCCTGGCGACGATGAGCCACGAGATCCGGACGCCGATGAACGGCATCATCGGCATGACCGACATCCTCCTGGACACCGAGCTCGCCGAAGAGCAGCGCGAGTATGCGGAGCGCGTTCGGGTGGCTGGCGAGAGCCTGCTTACGATTCTGAACGACATCCTGGATTTCTCGAAGATCGAGGCGGGAAAGCTACAACTGGAGGAACGGCCGTTCCCCCTGCGCCAGACGGTGGAGGAGGCGGTCGACCTGCTCGCGGAGCAGGCACATTCACGGGGTCTCGATCTGGCCTGCGTGATCGCCTCGGACGTGCCCGAAGACGTCATTGGCGACCCGGACAGGGTTCGGCAGATTCTGCTCAACTTGTTGTCGAACGCGGTGAAGTTCACCGAGGACGGCGAGGTCGTCGTCCGAGTTGCGCTGGTCGGGATCGATCATGGCCGCGTGATCGTGCGGTGCGAGGTGCGCGACACCGGCATCGGGATCGATTCCTCGGTGCGGGAGCGGTTGTTCGAGTCGTTCTCGCAGGGCGACCCTTCCAGTACGCGTCGCTACGGAGGAACAGGCCTCGGCCTTGCGATCGTGAGCCGCCTCACCGAGCTCCTCGACGGAGAGGTGGATGTCGAGAGTGCGGTCGGGCGCGGCAGTACGTTCTGGTTCACGATGACGCTCGGAATTTCCGGGGCCGGGCGCGCGCAGACACGAGGCCGTCGGTGGGCGCACGGTGTTCGCGCCCTCTGCGTCGAGCGCCACGAGCCGACGCGCCAGCATCTGCGCGGGGTGTTGGCCGAAGCAGGTGTGGAAGTGGAGTGCGCGGTGGACCTCGACGGTGCGATTCAGCACCTCCGTCGGTCTGCGGACGAGGGCCGCCCGGTTCGGCTTGCCATCGTGGACCAATCGCTCGCGGAGGGGGGCGGCCGCGAGATCGCTCGTCGGCTCCGCTCGGTTCCGGCCTTCGCGAAGTTGCCGGTTCTTCTCCTCGTCCCGTTTGTCTCCCCGATCGAGCCGTCGGCGGAAAACGCACGGGCGGGCATCGTCGCGCAGCTTCACAAGCCGGTGCGACGTGCTCAGCTTCTCGCGCGCGTCCGGGTCGTTCTCGGCTTGGGCGCCGGCGATGAGACGACCTCAGCCTAGGAGGCTGACCCAAGATGGCTCGGCATCAGGTCGGCGTATTCCGGCACCTCCGCGCCAGTGACCCACGCCTCGACCATCGCGTTCACGGCTTCGGGCGCCTCCTGCTGGACCCAGTGTGACACGTTCGCGAGGTAGCGCACGGTCAGGTCGCTCACGAGGGCGTCGGTTCCGTAGGTGAGTTCTTTGCCGAGGGCGGTGTCCTCCTCACCCCAGACAAGGAGGGTCGGAACGTCGAGGAGCGGTGGGTCGTCGACCATCTTCTTCCACGCCGGCGGCATGTATCGCAGCCCGCGGTACCAGTTGACCATGGCGGTGAGCGCGCCGGGTTGCGTGGCGTGGCGTCGGTACACTTCGGTGACCTCTTCGGGGAACCGGCTCTTGTCGATGGCCATTCCGCGGAAGGCCTCGGTGATCGCACGACCGTTCCCGGCACCGAGGATGGCTTCGGGCAGTCGGGGGACTTGAAAGAACACGCCGTACCAGGACCGCTTCATCTGAGCGAAGGTCTTGAGGCCGCGGCGGAACAGCGTTGGATGAGGCACGTTCATGATGACGAGTCGGTCGAGCGTTCGTGGACGCGCGAGGGCGAACATCCACGCAACGATTGCGCCCCAGTCGTGGCCGAAGAGGGTGACCGACTTGCAGCCGGATGCATCGATCAACCGGCTCACGTCGTCGACGAGCGCTTCGGTTCGGTAGGCGCGCGTGCCGAGGGGGCGGGTCGTGTTGCCGTAGCCGCGCTGGTTGGGGGCCCATACCCGGTAGCCGAGCCGGGCGAGCATCGGCATCTGGTGCCGCCACGAGTAGTTTAGCTCGGGGAAGCCGTGGAGCAGTAGGGCCAGGCGTTCGCTCTTGGGATCGCCGGCGACGTCGATCTCGAAGTCGATCTCGCCGGTGTTGACACGGATGGTCTCGATCGAGTCGCTCATTGTGGGGAGCGGCTCGCGACGGGTTCGGGGCGATCGATGGAGCGGACGGTCGTCTGCAGAGGCTGGTGCATCATGGCCATCGGGAGAGTCTCGTCGCCGGGCTTGTAGGGCTGTTCGAGAACGGCTGTGAACATGTGGAGGGTATAGTCCCCGGCCTCGGGAATGTCTTCCACGTCGATCAGGGTGAAGCCGGCGGCATGCTTGCCGGCGGTCTGCGGTCGCTCTGGCGTGCCGGGGTCCTCATCCACGAACACCGTGCCGCGGCGGACGCCCCACTCCTGCCATGCGTCCGGAGTGATGAACGCCTGCAGGAAACTGCCGCCGCTGCCCGTGGTCACCCACCAGTCGTGGTCGTCGCTCGTCAGGACCAGTTCGGGTTCTCCCTCGAACGCGAGCCCGTCGGGGTGATTCGCATCGAAGTACTTCGTTCCGTCGGCGACTTCCCGGAAGTCCGTGAGCGTGACGAAGCTGAAGTCGCTCGCGAGATTCAGCACGACCCAGGGGATCGAGACCTTTGCCGGCGTGACGAACGAGCTGCGGAAGTGATGCGTCTCGACGCGGCCGCTGGGCAGTTCCGGGAAAAGGGCTCCGAGATCTACAGAGAGATCCACCTGGCGCGTGGCGCGCACGGGTCCGTTCTTCACACCGGAGAGCTCCATCATCGAGTCCTCCTCGGTGAACTCCAGCGAGAACTTTCCGAAGAAGAACGAGAACGTCGGCGCGCCGCGCATCCGGGTGCGGTGAACGAGGTTCGCGCCGGAGCCGCCTGCCTCCGGGGCGATGCGCAGCGACGTGAAGAAGTTCCCCGTGTCGTGATAGTCGACGGTGTAGAGATCGGAGTGTGCCTGGTTCGTGGCTGCGTCGAACCGTACGTACTGCATCTTCGACGGGACGGGTACGGTTCCCGGGAAGTGGAGCACGTACGCCCAGGCGTGCGACTCGGCATCGGGTGCCGTGACTTCGATCTCCACGATGATGTCGGCGTCCTGCGGCAGGTCCGCCCGCTCGGCACGGTCGCCGGTGTCCATCGCCATGAAGACGAGTTCGTCGTTCGCGTCGATGCCGGGTTGGTCCTCCTCTTCCGAGGAGGAATCGTCGTCGTCCGTCGCAACCATAACCAAGCCGCCGGTCTCGTACCGCTCGTCGATCTGGAAGGGGATCGCGACGGCTTTGCCCTTGCGCAGAGCGTACATCCGAACCCGATCCAATGACCGCCCGGTCAGGTCGGGCAGGTCGGATCCTTCGAGGATTACGGGGTCGTGCGTGCGGGGGAGGGTTTTCTTCGCGGTGGAGGCGGCGCGCGTGTCCCCGGGGGCAAGCAGGGCCGCGGTGCACAGAGCGACCAAGACGAGGGTGGAAGCCGGGTTGCGTCGAGGCATCCTGACTAGATAGCCAGAGAACCCGCCGCGCGCGATAGGGAACGTGCACTGAGTGCCGGGGCTGGGAGACGTAGTCGGCGCATCCCCGCGTGCGCCTCGCCCAGCCGGTCGCGCGCACGATCGAAAACGGATTCGACTTCGCGTTTCAACGAATGGCGCAGTTCCCATTCGTCGTCGCGGTCGAAGCGTGCCCGGTAGGCCGGCAGGCCGATGCGGCTGACGACACGTCGATCACGATCGGGCGTCTCCCAATCCAGGCCGTCGCATTCGACGTACGCAACGTCGTGCCCTAGGGAGAAGAGCAGTCGCGCCATCTCGCCGTAGATGCCCATGCCGCGCGTTCGTGAGCCTGCGAGGAATCGTTTTGCGGAGTCCTTGTCGAGGATGAAAGAGGGAACCATGAAGTCGACGCGTCCCGTGACTCCGAGTCCGTCCGCGAGGTAGCGGTTCGTCTCGGTTTCCGTGACGACGAGCGCCTTCTGATGGCTCGTGTGCGCGCTTCGCGTTCGTCCGACGAGAAGAACCGGGTGCTGCGGTGCGCGCGCGAGGACCATCTCCAGCTCGTCCATCGGGCCGCGAGCCCAGTGGAGCGCTCGATCGAAGTCGAGATAGTGAACTCGGTTTCCAGGTTCGGCCAGCGCGCGCCGGATCGATAGCCGGTACAGGGGGCCCCGATCGTTCGCTTCGCGCGTGCCGATGAACACGCCGTGCTCTTCGAGGATCGCGTTGATCTTCGGGGAGGTTCCCGGACTGGTAGCCACGACGACGCTGCTGTAGCCGCGTTCGAGTCGCGGAAGCCATCGCCGGATCTCGCTGGCGAGGCTCCCCGCGGGATCGTGCAGCGTGGCGGCGAGCACGACGTCGCTCGAATTCCAGCGCGCGCGGGTTCGTGTGGAAGGGCGAGGCCTATGTGGGGCGGGAGGCTTAGGCATGGGCAGGGTCTCCTCAGTCTCTAGATCGGATCGGCCCTTGGGGTCTGCCGCTTTAGACGACAAGGACATCGCGGGTGTAAAGGTACGGCCATGGACTATCTCGAGGTGGAGGATGGGCGGAAAAGGGATGGACTTCGCTTGGTTCTCACAACCGGCGGCCCGGGGCCCTGGAGTGAGGCGGCAAAGGGCATTTTCCAGGTGAAGGGGCTCGCGTTCGCCCCCGTGCGGCAGGTCGCCGGCGAGCAGAACCAGGTCCTGCAGGAGTGGACGGGTCAGTCGAGCGCGCCGGTGGCCGTCTGGAACGACGACCCGCCCTGCGCGACCTCCCGGACGATCCTCTGGCTCGCCGAGCGTTTGGCCCCCGAGCCCGCTCTGGTTCCACGAGACCCGGAGGAGCGCGCGACCTGCCTCGGAGTATGTGACGAGATCCACGGCGAGAACGGATTCGGTTGGTGTCGTCGCCTCGGCATGTTCGCGCCGATCATGGAGGCGCTTGGTGAGAAAGCGGCCGATAGCGCGCTCGGCTTCATGGCGTGGAAGTACGGCTACTCGCCGCAGGCGGCTGCACGAGCCGAGAACCGGATCGTGGAAATCCTGGGATTTCTTGCCGCGCGACTCGCTCGGCAGCGCGACGCGGGGCGGCGGTACCTGGTTGGCGACCGACTCACTGCGGCAGACATCTACTGGGCAGCATTCGCGGCGATGGTTGCTCCTCTCTCGGCGGAGGTCTGTCCGATGCCCGACGGCCTGCGCGACATGTACACCGTGCGCGAGGGAAGGATCGCGGTTGCTCTGGATCCGGCGCTGATCGCGCACCGAGACTTCATTTACCAGGAGCACCTGGAACTGCCGCTGCGGTTCTGACGGGAGCCGGAAACGCATTGGTGCCCTGTCGCGCGCGGTGCACTAGATCTCGACTTGCGCGCCGATCTCGACGACACGGGCGGGCGGAATGCGGAACGATGAGGTGAGAGAGGGTGCGTTGCGCGCGAGGAACGAGAAGAGCTTCTTCCGCCACCTCGCCATCCCACCGTGTCCCGTTGGCAGGGCCGTGAAGCGAGAGAAGAAGAACAGCCCGGTGTCGATGTCGACGACGAGGCCCTTGATCGCGCACGCGTGCAGGATGGTTTCGATCCGTGGTGTCTCTTGGAATCCGAACAGCGCCACTGCGCGGTAGAGCCCCTGCCCGAGTTCGACCACGGTGGCGCGTTCCTGCGCAGACACCCATGGGCGCTCGGCGCCGAGGGCTGAGACGAGGATCACGCGCTCGTGCAGTACGCGGTTTGCGAGGAAGTTGTGCAGGAGGACCGGCGGAATCTGCTCGGTTTCAGAGGACAGGTAGACGGCCGTACCCGGGACGCGAACG
The DNA here is from genome assembly GCA_029243485.1 of Candidatus Binatia bacterium. NCBI lineage: Bacteria > Candidatus Binatota > Binatia (SeqCode) > Binatia bacterium. The sequence goes on from JAQWRY010000028.1 coordinate 57,870, forward strand.
ACCGTATGTTCCTTGGCGTCAGCGAGGAATTCGTCGACGGGCTCGGCCCACTCGGACTGTCGCGTGAGGAGAAGCTGCCGGCCCCGCTTCCAGGTGGTCAAGATGACGAACACGCCAATCGCGATCGCGATCGGGACCCACCCGCCCGAGTCGATCTTCACGAGATTCGCTCCGAGGAACGAGAGATCGAAGAGAAGAAAGAGGGCGACAGGCACGGCGGCGGCGAGCCAGGACCATCCCCAACGCCTCCGTGCGGCAACGAAGAACAGGATGCTGGTGACCGACATGGTTCCGGTGACCGCGATCCCGTACGCGCCCGCGAGGGCTTCGGAGCTGCGGAATCCGAGAACGATACCGATGCAGAGAATGGTGAGAGCGGTGTTCACGGCTGGCATGTAGATCTGGCCGCGCGCAGTGTCGGAGGTGTGCACGACCCGAAGGCGCGGCAGAAAGTCGAGCTGCACCGCCTGCTGGGTGAGCGAGAACGCGCCCGAGATGAGTGCCTGGGAGGCGATCACGGTCGCGAGAGTTGCGATCGCGATGAGCGGGTAGAGGAAGAAGTCGGGTGCGAGGTCGTAGAACGGATGCTCGCCCATGCGGCCGCTCTCGAGGACCAGAGATGCCTGTCCTAGATAGTTCAATGCGAGACACGGAAGCACGATCACGTACCAGGCGGTGCGGATGGGTCGCGCCCCAAAGTGTCCCATGTCGGCGTAGAGTGCCTCGCTGCCCGTGACGACCAGCACGACGGAGCCGAGGGTGAGGAACGCGTCGGTGCCGTGTCGCCCGAAGAACCCGATTGCGTGCGTCGGGTCGATCGCGAGCCACACTGAAGTATGCGCTCCCGAATCGCGGATGAGCTGCAGGGCGCCGAGCCCGCCGATCGTCAGGAACCAGACGAGCATCGCCGGCCCGAAGATCGCGGAGACGCGCGCGGTCCCGTGACGCTGTACCTGGAAGAGCCCGAGTAGGATGAGGACCGTGATCGGCACGATAAGAGGATCGAATCGATCTGTGGCGATCCCGAGGCCTTCGACGGCGGAGAGGACCGAGATCGCGGGTGTGATCGCGCCGTCGCCGTACAGGAGGGCGGCGCCGAACAACCCGAGGCCGGCGAGGACCCCGGTGCGTGAGCGCGCAGCCTCCGATTTCGGAAGGATGAGAGCGAGCAGCGCGAGGATGCCGCCTTCGCCCTGGTTGTCGGCTCGCATCACGAAGTGCAGGTACTTGAACGAGACGACCAGGAGCAGGGCCCACAGAATCAAGGAGATCACGCCGAGGACGTCTTCGGGCGTGGGAGAGATCGCGCGCGGGCCGGTGAAGCACTGGCGAAACGCGTAGATCGGCGATGTCCCGATGTCGCCGTAGACGATGCCGAGGGCACCCAGCGCCAGGAGCGAGAGGTCCTTAGGTGCGGAGGTCCCCGGAGGCGCCGCTGCCGGCGTCCCCTTCGACTTGTCCGACGCGCCGGAGGTCGTGTCGCTCATCGTTCCGACGAGTTATCGACTTCGCGGCCCGATGGCTACAGGGACGTGGATTCGGTGAAGGCCGGAGCGAACCCGCCGTCTTCGGTGCGGGCATTCGTGGTCTGCCCCGGGTACAGACGCCCCGCGACGAGCTGAATCCGACCGTCGTAGGCGTAGCTGTGAAGGTCGAACTTGAGGGGCAACGTCGTTCCGTTGATCTCGATCGTGCGCTGGCCGGGGGGCCGGGTACGCCTCTACAACGCATCCAGATCGTAAAGAGCTGGGTGGATCGGTCGACGCGAATGCATGAGAAGGTGTTCTAAATCGCGGAGGACCCGGACAACGGCGCTTTGGTCGATGCCAACATGTGTACAGCGACCAACGTTGGTTTTGATTCGTTGTGCACGATCTGGACGGATCCGGAGTTCGATCGAGACCAGAAGGCGTCTTATTACGTGCGCGTTCTGGAGAACCCGGTGTGCCGATGGAGGTACGTATATGTGCAACGGGGCGGGCGTCGGTTGCGAGGTGGGCCCCGCCGTCGCACGGGTCAGCGTTCCGCCAGGGGCGTCCAGGCACGGTCGAAATCCCCAACGTACATGGCGCGGGGGCGAATCAGACGATCATCGTCGATTTGCTCGAGAACGTGGGCGGTCCATCCACCGACACGTGCGACCGCGAACGTCGGCGAGAAGAGGTCGGCTTGGAGGCCGATGCCGTGCAGGACGAGCGCGGTATAGAACTCGACGTTTGTCTCCAGGCGACGGTCCGGTTTCCGAAGGGCGAGGGTCGCGACAAGCTCCTTTTCGACGATACGGGCGTCGCGGTACAGGGACGCGTCCGACCGGTCGGCGAAGAGCTGTGCCGCCGCCTCGTTCAGAACCTCGGCTCGGGGATCGCGGACCTTGTAGACCCGGTGCCCGAAACCCATGATCCGATCGCCCGCGGCGATCGTCTCCTCGGCCCACTGTCGGGCTTCCACCTCGACGGTTCTCCCGGAGATCTTCGAACGCTTCTGGATCTCGAAGACCATGTCGAGTGCCGGTCCGGGTGCGCCGCCGTGGAGCGGGCCTTTGAGGGCGCCAATGGCGCCGACGACTGCTGAGGTCAGGTCGGACCGAGTGCTCACGATCACACGCGAGGAGAACGTCGAGGCGTTCATCCCGTGGTCGATCACGGTGTTGAGGTACGTCTCGAGAGCGCGGACAGCATTCTCGGCCGGGCGCTCGCCGGTCAGCATGTAGAGATAGTTGGCCGTGTGTCCGAGGCTGGAGTCCGGTTGGATCGGCTCGGCCCCGGCGCAGAGTCGCGCGTAGGCCGCGGCGAGGGTAGGGAAGGCGGCGAGCAGGGTCCGCGCACGCGAGACGTTCGCCGCACGGGTGTCTGCGAGCGGGTCTTCTTCCACCAGGCTCAGGGTGGACGCGCCGATTCGAAGGGCATCCATAGGGTGGAGGTTTCGATCCGCGGCTCGCCTCAGGAGGAGAAGTGCCTCCGCGGGGATCTGCCGACGGCTCGACAGGTCATCGCGCAGGGCACGGTACTCGGCCTGGGTCGGCAGTCGGTCTTCCCACAGAAGGAAGACCACCTCTTCGAACGCCGCTGCCGGTGCCAGCCGTTCGACCGGGAAGCCCCCGATCGTCAGTTTCCCCGCCTCGCCGTCGACGCGGCTCGTGCGCGTCTTGGCGACGAAAATCCCTTCCAGTCCCGATACGATCTCGCTCATCTCATTCCCTCCCATCGTTTCGATCTCGAGAAGAAATATCGATGACTTGATGTATGTCGTCAATCTTGATTATGTAATCAATATATGGACGATCCCCAGGCGGCCCCCGGCGAGCCGACCCAGCTGACGGCCCACCAGGCGGCCACCGAACTCGGGATCAGCTTGTCGACGCTGTACGCCTATGTGAGCCGTGGCCTCATCCGATCCGAATCGGGGCCGGACGGGCGCAGTCGCCGCTATCGCACGGAAGACGTCTGGTCGCTGAAGCGGCGAAAGGACCATCGCCGCGATCCGGACAAGGCCGCGGAAGAGGCGCTGCACTGGGGGCTCCCGGTTCTGCAATCGAGCCTCTCACTGATTTCGGACGGGCGGCTCTACTACCGGGGGCGCGACGTGGTGACGCTCGCGACCAGTTGTACGATTGAGCAGGTCGCGGCGTTGTTGTGGTCGGGGTCGGTCGACGAGCCGCTGTCGTCCGCCGAGCCGATCGACGTGGGGCAGGACGGGGCACTCCTCAAGAAGATCAAGGCGCCACTCACGCTGATGGAGATCTTCCAGGCTCAGCTCACCGTGGCCGCCGCGCATGACACGTCGGCGTTCGACGTCCGCCCACTCTCGGTGCAACGAACGGGTCTGAACATTCTGCGACTGATGGCGGCGACCGCCGCCGGTGGGAAGCCGAGCAAGCGCGGCATCGCCGAGGTGCTGCAGCGCAAATGGTGTCCGAAGCGGCCCGACGCCGTCGCGCTTCTCGATGCGGCGCTCGTGCTCTACGCTGATCACGAACTCAACCCGTCCACGTTCACCGCACGTTGTGTCGCGTCGGCGGGCGCGACGCCGTACGGAGTCGTTCTGGCGGGACTTGCTGCGCTGCAGGGGTCGAAGCACGGTGGCGCGTGCGAGCGGGCCGAGGCACTCTTGAACGAATCGTCGAACGACCGCGTCGCGCACCGAGCGGTCGCCGCTCGTCTGCGAAGGGGCGAAGCCATGCCCGGGTTCGGCCATCCCCTGTACCCGGACGGTGATCCCCGCGGCGCATTGCTCATGGGGCTCGTTCGGGAGCGATGTGCCGGCTCGCACGGCGTGAAGGTGGCGAGCGCACTCGCCGACGCCGTGTGGGACTTGATGGGCGAGCGACCGACGGTGGATTTCGCTCTGGTGACCCTGTGTCGCGCCTTGGAGCTTCCTTCACAGGCGCCGCTGGGGCTCCTGGCGATCGGCCGCACCGTCGGGTGGATCGCGCACGCGATCGAGCAGTACGGCGAAGGTCGCTTGATCCGGCCGCGGGCTCGCTACACGGGAGAGCCGCCCACCTCGTGATTCCGCGCACCCGGAAGATGGCGCCGGTGTCAGTGGGGGGCTGTCGTGAACGAGACGACCTCGGCGAGATGTCCGCCCGCGGAGCCGCCGGCGAGTACGATTCGAGCGGGGTCGAGGCCGAGGGCCTGGGCGTTTTCGTGCACGTACCGGTACGCGGCCCGAGCATCTTCGACGGCCGCAAACGCGGTCGTGCCGTGGGGGAGGTGAACGCGGTAGTCCACGGTGATGCCGAGCCATCCGAACGAAGCGAAGTGCTTGGCCCAAGGATGGAACTGCATCGGAGAGCCGCTCGTCCACCCGCCGCCGAAGAAAAACAAAATCGTCGGGCGAGGTGCGTCCACTACCGGCTCCGGCTCGAAGAGCTGAAGCCTGAGAGTGACGTCGTCCATGTCTCGGTAGACGAGCTCTCGCGTCGGCGCGTACGTGAATCGGAATGAGGCTTACGCGGCGAGAGACAAGAGGCCGAGCCCCAGCGCCGTCACGAGCGCGTACCTCCCCAGTTTCCTCATCGCGCGGTCACACTGCGGTACCCCGCCCCGCGGTCTCGACGCTCAGACGGACCGGGCCGGCAGGCGGATCAGCGGGATGCGACGTTCGGTCTTCGCCTGGTACTCGACGTAGTAGGGGCGATCTTTGACGAGGGCGTTCCAGGTGCGCTGGTGGTCGACGCCTTCGAGGATGATCGCGGTGACGAGCCCTTCCTCGGCGCGGTCCTTTATCCAGATCTGCGGGTTGGCAGTCTTGTCGCAGAGGTTGTGGAACCAGGCGGGGTTCTTGGGACCGCCGGCGTAGGATGCGGCGACGATCCGGGTCTGGTCGGCGTCGCACCAGTACGGCAGGGCAACGGTGTGCACCTTGCCCGATTTGCGGCCTACGGTGCGCAGGAGGAGATGGCGCATCCCCGCGCGCACCCACGCGGATTCATCGTCGGTCGTCTCGAGATGTCCGACGTGGCGCCGCGTGATCGAGGGGATCTCCGCTAGGTCCGGTGTTTCGAACTCGTCGTTGCGCTGGTCTTCACTCATGATTCCTCGTTCCTAGCCGCCTCGGCGGCTTGGTTCCAGTTCTGTGCGGAGTGCTTCGTCGGCCGTGGGAGAATGCCCTTGACCGGGTGTGGACGTGTGGGAGAGAACGCCCGAAGGGAGGACCCACCGAATGGACCTAAGGAATGTCGTCCGAACGCTCTCGATCGCGCTGCTTGGCGCTGCGATTCTCTTGCCCGAGCCCGCCAGTGCCGCACGGTGCCGCAGCGGCCTGACCACCGATGGGCGAATCGCGGTTCGCCAGCGTTGCGTCTCCCCAGTGTCGGACCGTCCCAGCGCGTCCGTTCCGACGCCGATGGTCGAGGGGCCCGTCACCGGCGGTGGGGGTGCACCCGTCGTGCAGGCGACCAGCTTCGACCTCGCCGACGTCGGCTACATGGTCGAGGAGTTCTTCCTCGCCGGAACGGCGGAGGCCTATGTGAACGTCGAGCCGCTCCGGTCGAACGGTCGCTGGTCGATCTCGCCGGGAAGCACGGCAGACTATAAGACGCGGATCGTCGTCTATCGGCCTCTCGATGACGCTGCGTTCAGCGGCACGGTCATCGTCGAGTGGCTCAATGTGAGTGGTGGTCTCGACGCCGCGCCGGACTGGACGATGCTTCACACCGAGATCACGCGCGAAGGCCATGTGTGGGTCGGAGTCTCCGCGCAGGTCGTGGGCATCGAGGGCGCGCCGGGCGGGGGGCCGATCCCCGGCTTGAACCTTTCTCTGAAGGGCGCCGATCCGGAGCGGTACAGATCGCTCGTGCATCCCGGGGATTCCTTCTCGTACGACATGTACTCTCAGGCCGGTCAGGCGCTTCGCTCGGTGACCGAGGTCGACCCTCTCGGGGGTCTTCGTCCCGAGCGCATCCTTTCGGTGGGCGAGTCGCAGTCCGCGTTTCGATTGATGACCTATGTGAACGCGGTCGAGCCGCATCACCGCATGTACGACGGCTATCTGATTCACAGCCGCGGTGGAGGTGGAGCGTTCCTCTCGCAGGAGCCGGAGCCTGTCATCTCGGCCCCGAGGGTTCTGCACGTTCGCGACGATCTCGAGGTCCCGGTGTTGATGCTCCAGACCGAGACCGATCTCTTCACGCTCGGCTCTCTCGCGGATCGCCAGTCGGACTCGCGGGGCTTCCGGCTCTGGGAAGTGGCCGGCACCGCGCACGCCGACACGTACACGTTGATGGTCGGCTTCACCGACGTGGGCGACGATCCGAGTGCGACCGACGTGGTAGTCACGGCCTCGCCGATTCCCGGCATCATCGATTGCGAGAGCCCGATCAACTCCGGCCCGCAGCACATCGTCTTGAAGGCGGCGTTTGCGGGGCTCGATCGGTGGGTTCGAACTGGGGCGGCGCCGCGCCGTGCTCCGCGTCTCCAGGTCGCGGGCAATCCTGCGGCGTACGTGCTCGACGACTACGGAAACGCGCGCGGCGGGATCCGGACTTCGTGGGTCGATGCGCCGGTCGCGATCCTGTCCGGGCTCGGTCAGAGCGGCGGGAGCTTCTGCGGGATCTTCGGAACGACGATCCCGTTCGATGCGGCGATGCTCGACGAGCTCTACCCGGATCACCGGACGTACGTGAACAAGGTGCGCGGTTCGACGAACCGAGCGGCCTTCCAAGGCTACATTCGCCCAGCGGACGCCGCGCTGATCAATCAGGCTGCGGAGGAATCCGACATCGGGCGCTGAGGGCGGACCTCAACGGAAACAGCGGCCTCGATAGAAGGACAACTCGGCAATGGACTGCCTTGTGTCGGCGAGGGCCGTGTGGTCGCTGTCGGGTTTGGGGAAGATCGCGTCCGGTCCGTACCAGCGCCGTACGAGTTCCTTCATGGTCGAGACGTCGACCATGCGGTAGTGGAGCGTCGCCTCGAGCTTCGGGAAGTAGCGGACGATGAAGCGGCGATCCTGGTGGATCGAGTTCCCGGAGAGGAGACCTTCTCCCTCGGGGCAGTGTTTTCCTACGAGGGCCGCAACCGCTGCATCGGCTACTTCGAGTGTCGTCGAGGACGCGGCCACCTTCGTAAGGAGTCCGTTCTCGGTGTGCATGTTGAGGACGAAGTCGTTCATCGAGGCGAGGGCGGCTTCCTCCTGGTGGATCACCGCGTGATAGGTCTCGAGCTCTTCGAGATCCGGCGTCGTGATGATGATCGCGACTTCGATGGGGACGCAGGTCTCGGGATCGAGGCCCGTCATCTCCATGTCGAGCCACACGAGGAGATCGCTCTTGGGATCGCCCATCAGGGCACCTCGGTTCCGGCGAACCAGCGGCCGGGATTCTCGTCGGTCATGGTGGTGATCGCCTCATCGGAGACTCCGGCGTCACGGAGCTTCGGGATGACGCGCTCGAAGAGATGGGTCGGCGTCCAGTCGGGCATCGCTTGCGCGATCATGGAGGCGGGGTCGTCGACCACGACGCCGGGGCCGAGTATGGGCCGTCCGAGCCAGTTGCACACGGAGTCGTGCGAGAGGCAGACGTGTCGCCCGTGGCCTTCATTCACAAGGCTCACGATGTTCTTCATGCGGATGTCGTCGGGCAGGATGGTCTCGATGCCGAGACGATCGAAGCCGATGTAGGATCCGCCGCCGACGATCTCGCGGTGGTAAGTGGGGTCGTCGATGCCGTCGGAGTGTCCCACGAGGAGGCGGTGCGCCGGGACGCCTTCGCCGGTCACGATCTCGATCTGGTCGGGGCCGCACGTGCCTTCCTGGGTGTGGGAGATCAGGGGTACGTCGCAACGCTTGGCCGCCCGCGCCGCGGCTGTGAGCAGCTTTCGCTCGTAGTCGCTCACCTTGCCGTGGCCGGTTGCGATCTTGATGAGACCGGCATGGATGCCGGTCTCGTCGATGCCCTCAGTGATCTCCTTTTCGTAGATCGCCGCGATGTCGTCGACCGGGAGATTGGCGAAGGTGTAGGTGATGCCCTGTTCCTCGAAGTAGCCGCCGGTCGTACAAATGATCTGCATTCCCGATGCCTGCGCGCACTCCGCCATGAACTCGACATCGCGACCCAGGTCCATCGGGCAGGGGTCGAGAAAGCTCTTTACGCCGTGGGCCTGGAGGCTCTGCAGCATCTCGACCGTGCGCGCCTTCGCGTCGTTGCGCTTGAAGCGTGCCGCGAGCGCGTCCATTTGCCAGCCCGGGTAGCCGACCATGATGTGTTCGTGGACGAGGGTTCGACCGAGGTCGGCCGGCGTGCACGTTCCGGTAACGGTGTTGATCGTGTCCATGCCGGGGCATGAATCACCCACGCGCGAACTTGTCCAGGAGAGTTTAGCGTCCGAGCCGCTGCTCGAAGAACTTGCGCAGGCTTCGGCCCGACACCTCTTGGGCGATTTCCCGGAAGCGGCGGGTGGTCACCGGAGCGCGCTCCGTCTGGAGAATCCGCGCGACGTCGTCCAGGCTCTTCTTGTCGCGCGTGGACTTCCGAATGCGTGCGTCGAGCTCCGCGAGGATCACGGCACCTCTGGCGGCGACACCGGCACCGGCACTCGCGACCAGTAGGTCGTCGATGCCCTCGCCTTTCTCGGCGAGCTTTCCGAGGGCACGTTCGTAGCGCCGCTTGGAGATGGTGCGGGAGCGCCGCAGGAGCGCGAGTGAGTAGTACTCGGCGATCCCTTCGACGATCCAATCCCCATCCTTGCCAGCCTTGGCGTGCATGAAGGAGTGCACGAGCTCGTGCAGGATTGGGCTCGTGCCGTCGCTTTGGATGAGAGGTCGCTCCGCGTGGAGATAGAGCGAGTCGGGCCCGGAAAGCCCGCCGCGCCACATGGGATCGGCCGCGCCCACGATTGCGAAACGCTCGGGGTGCTCGGGGAAGACGTCGACCAGGTCGTCGAGCGTCCAACGGAGGAGCGCGAGAATGTCGAGGCGATGCAGGCCATGGCCCCAGGGGTTCGCGATCGCGAAGTGGATCCCAGCGACCTTTTCTCGCGTGACACCGAGCCGGCCGGCCAGGACCCACCCGGTAGGTCGGTCGACGTATCGGTGTTCCTGCTCAATCTCGAACGTGTTGTCGCCCAGGCGCTTCCAAGGAGTGACGACCGACCACTCCTCGGGCAGATGCATGGTGAGTGTGGCGTTGGATTCGAGGTGCGCTTCGGTCGTCACCGCCAGGGTCGGGAACAGGTCCTCGCCGCGGAAGAGCGCCCAGCTGTCGGTGATGGCCGCGTCTTTGCCCGGTCCGTTGCGGTCGTGATCGATCCGCACGTTGTAGCGGAGCTTCCCTCCGCTCTTCGGAACCCGCCAGACCAATCGTCCCTTTTCCATCTCGATCTCGCCGGTTCCGGTGAAATCGACGTGCCGACGGGGGTCGATTCGAAAGCGCAGGATGCTGGGCAGACCCTGGCCGTCGAGAGCGATCGTGATGCGGGCGAGCCCGTCTCCGGGGAGCAGAAGGACGTCGTAGCCGACGTCGAATGCGGGGGTGGGGGCAGCGGCGCCAGGGGGGGGGAGAAGAAACAGGCACAGGAGCGCGGCCGCAAGAGTGCAGGGGGTTCGGATCACAGCAGCCGCTCTGTCTACTCCGTATGTTCGAGATCCGCCACTTCCGGTCGGGGGTCCCCCGGACCGGCCGGTTCGGGCTGAGGGGCTCGTTCGTCACCGATGTGAAACGCCGCAAAGCCCGGGATGACGACCTGGGCCATCGCCATGCCGATTACCCGCCCCGCGATCGGGGCGCGGACGACGGCGCGCTCGCCGCCGAGGGGGTCGAAAACCGTTGCGAGCGCCGCATCGACCTCGACGCGATCACCGAGCTCGACCGAGGGAACGAAAATCCCACCATGATTGACGCGGACCCAGTTCGAGTCGAAGAAGAATTCCTGCTCGCGCTCCTCGACCTCGTAGGGCACATTCAACATCCCGATGTAGCGCAGGAGTCGCAGGACGCCATTCTCGCCGCGCTGAATTTCCGGGCCTTGGAGCCGCAGCGACTCGCCGCCTTCGTAGAGCACCGTAGGGATCTCCTGGACGGTCGCCTCGCGGCGCAACGTCCCCACTATGCCGGGATGGTGGACCGCCACGGCGACCCCGAGCCCGCGCGCCAACTCGAGGATATCTGTCGACGTGAAGTCGCCGCGCACCTGCGGAAGATTGCTTCGATGGAAGGAGCCGCTGTGGAAGTCGATCAGCGCATCGCAGTGTCGGATAACGCCTTCGAAGATCACGTTCGCGATTCGCGAGGCCGAGCTTCCGTGGGGACTGCCGGGGAAATGGCGGTTCAGGTCGCGCCGATCCGGCAGGTACCGGCTGCGGCTGCGGAATCCGTGCACGTTTACGATGGGCAGGCCGATGAGCGTGCCGTCGAGATCCTCGGGTCCGATCCGCGCGAGGACGCGTCGGACGGTCTCGGTGCCGTTGAGCTCGTCTCCGTGGATGCCTGCGGTGAGGCAGAGCGTGGGGCCCGCGGCGTGACCACGAATGATCACGACCGGTGTTTCGACACTCGCGCCGACGAAGGACTCGCTCGCGTGCAGGACGATGCGCTGTTTGGTGCCGGGTTCGATCTCCTGGCCACCGATCTCGATGCGGGGGAGGGCCGCCTCCGGTGCGAGATCCGGGAGCGCCGCGTTCTTGGGGCCGATGGGCTCGACTTCGTGAGGGATGTCGTCTGCGATGGGGATCGGATCGAGTTCCGGAAAGGGATCGCCCGCGGCCGCAGGCGCGTCGACGTCGTCTGCGACGTCATTCGAATTTGCGACTGGTGCGATGTTGACCAGGGCGTCGCCCGAACTCGTGAGTGGGGCGATGTCGGTCAGCACGTCGCCCGCAGCGATGCCGGCGTCGACCTCGGGGTCGATGGGGCGGGCCACTCCGGCTTCCAGGAACGCCGCCTCAGCCCGCGATTCGGCGCCGGCCAGGGCGAACAGGAACGCGAGGGTGAGGACGGCGGTGATCGCCAAGGGGCGAGTCGGAACGCCCTTCATCCGACGACGTTAGCAGGCCCGCAGGGCTGAGGTGAACGCCAGGGTTTGCCAAACCTGCGGGCTGTCATAGGCTCCGGCACATGGCCGCGCCGGGTGAGGTCTTGCGGAATCTCGCCATCTTTGGCGCGCTCTCCGACGAAACCCTGGAGTTTTTGTACGATCGCCTCGAAACGGTGACGGTGGCCGCGGGCGAGTCCTTCTTCGTCGAAGGCGAGACCGGCGATTCTGTGTACGTGCTCGAGGACGGTTGCGCCGACGTCGTGAAGTCCCGGGAGGGCCGGACCATCGCCCTTGCCACCCTGGAGCCGGGCGCGTGTTTCGGAGAGATCGCACTCGTCGCGATTTGCCCCCGGAGCGCGACGGTGAACGCGGTGACGGCATGCCGCGCCGTGCGTCTCGAGAATCGTGTCCTCTTCGAGCTCCACGGGCGCGACCTCGAACAATTCACTCTGGTACAGATGAACCTGGCGCGCGAGATCGCACGTCGGTTGAACGAGACGAGCGAGCTTCTGTTCGAGCACTTGCTCGTCGAGGCAAAACAGGACACGCGGGTCGCCGGTCTTCTGGGGAACGCGCTCAAATAGACTCGACCGGGAACGGAGGTGAGCCGTCGAGGGCAACGGCAACCGGGACCGTTTCGCCGGACTCGAGCCGGAAGCGCACCCGGCGGATCACCGGCGAGACTCGTCTCGAACCAGGCCCGCTGCTCGGCTCCAAGAAGGGTCCCGCCGGGGCTCTCGGGTTGGGGGTCGGCAGAGGCCACACCCTGAGCGAACCGGACGTCGGTGGAGGAGGCCGTGGCCCTGCGGACGAGTGGGCAGAAGGGGGCCGAGGCGATTGCCGTGAAGCAACCGGCTCCGAAGAGGAGGAGTCGCAGAAAGTCGTGGCGTGCCGTCGTCACGCACGGGTTGTGTCCGCCGCGGATCGCGATCGTCGACCGCGCGCCTTCCACGCTTGCGACACGCCCGGGGGGGGGCGTAGACCTGAGATATGAGCCGACCACTCGAAGGAATCCGCGTCATCGACTGGACCATCTGGCAGCAGGGGCCCGTCGCCTCGATGATGCTCGCCGATCTCGGTGCCGATGTCATTAAAATCGAAGAACGGGTCGGGGGCGATCCGGGCCGCGGGGTCTTGCGCGCGTCCGGGATCGATCTTGGAAGTCTCCCGAACTTCTACTTCGAGGCGCACAATCGCGGGAAGCGCAGCCTCGCGCTCGACCTGAAGAAGCCGGAGGCGCGCGAAATCGTGTACGCGCTCGCCGATCGCGCCGACGTTTTCATCCAGAACTTTCGGCCTGGGGCGGCCGAGCGGCTTGGGTTGGACGCCTCGGTCCTTCGGGCGCGAAACTCGCGACTGATCTACGCGAGTGGCAGTGGGTTTGGGCGCAAGGGTCCGGATGCCGAGCGGCCGTGCATGGATTACCTCGGCCTCGCGCGCTCCGGGATCATGAACGCGGTCGGCGGGCCGGAAGATCCTCCGCAGTCCGTACAAGGCGCGATCGCCGATCAGGCGGGCGCGACGATGCTCGGGTTCGCGGTCATGACCGCACTCTTCGAGCGCGAGAGGAGCGGGGAGGGGCAGGAGGTCGACGCCTCCTTGCTCGGTGCGATGAGCTGGATGCAAGGCCTCTCGGTCGCGTCGCGCCTGATGATGGGCTTCGAGATGCTGCGCTTCTCGCGTCGTTCGACGTTCAATCCGCTGTGGAACCACTATCGTTGCGCCGACGACAAGTGGATCGCGTTCGCGATGGCCCAGGCGGATCGCTGGTGGGCAGATCTCGTTCGCGCGATCGGCGCACCGGAACTCGCGACGGACGAGCGTTTCGCCACCATGGCGACGCGGGGCCCGCACGGTGAAGAGCTGATCGCTCGCTTCGACGAGATCTTCGCGACGCGGCCTCGTCACGAGTGGGCGAAGGTTCTCGACGAGGGTGGGGATTTCATCTGGAGCGTGGTGAACTCTGTGTCCGACCTCCCCGACGACCCGCAGATGCGCGCGAACGACTACATCGCGTCGGTCGAGCATCCGACCCATGGTCCGCTGGAGATGTTGAACGTGCCGATCGGCTTCTCGCGCACGCCACCCTCGATCGAGAGTACCGCGCCGGAGTTCGGGCAGCACACGGAGCAGGTTCTCGTGGACGACCTCGGTTACACGTGGGATCAGATCGGTCTTCTGAAAGAGGCCGAGGTCATCTAGGAGCCTGGTGCATGATGGATCGGCAGGAGGTCGTCGTGAACCATCTTGGGTCAGGCTCCTAGCGCGGCCTCGCTTCCTCGGGGGCTGTCCCGTACAACGAGCCGCATGAGCACCGTCGAGAAGCTGCTCGAATATCTCGATCTCGAACGACTCGATCGGGATCTCTTTCGAGGGGAGAATCCTCCCTCTTCACGGGCGCGCGTCTTCGGAGGGCACGTGCTCGGTCAGGGACTCATCGCGGCGCAGCGGACGGTCGACGGGCGCCCGGCGCACTCACTTCACGCGTACTTCTTGCGGCCCGGAGATCCGAAGGTCCCCACGATCTTCGAGGTCGATCGCATCCGCGACGGACGCAGCTTCACGACCCGTCGCGTCGTGGCGCTTCAGGGCGGTGAAGCGATTCTGAACATGTCGGTCTCGTTCCAGGTCGAGACCGAGGGACTCGAGTATCAGATGGCTCCACCGCCGGGGCCGATGGAGCCCGAGGGCGTGCCCTACCAGGAGGAGATGCGCAGTGGCGTCGAGCGGCTCGGTTTCGCGCCGCCCGAAGGCGACATGCTGTTCGACCCCCCGGTCGAGGTCCGAACGGTTGGCGGAATGTGCTTCTTCGAGGAGGGGCACGGCTCTCCCACGTTTCGCAGTTGGGTGAGCGCCCGCGGCGAGATGCCGGACGATCCGGCGATCCATCAGGCGGTTTTGGCGTACGCGTCGGACATGTCGCTTGGTGGCACCGTCATCAAGGCACACAAGATCTCCGTCACGCAGGGCTTCCTGTCGGCATCGGTCGATCACGCGATGTGGTTTCACCGGCCCGTCGACGTGAGTGATCCCTTGCTCTTCACGCAGGAGTGCGTCGTGACGCACGGGACCCGCGGTTTCGCCCGCGGTACGTTTTTCTCTCGCGACGGAAATGTCGTCGCCTCGTGTACGCAGGAAGGTCTGCTCCGAGTCGGAAAGTAAGAAGGAATCGAAGATGGGACGACTCGAAGGCAAGGTTGCGATCATTACCGGCGCGGGTCGCGGAACCGGTGAAGCCACTGCGCGCATGTTCGCGGGCGAGGGGGCGAAGGTCGTGGTTGCCGACATCCGCGAGGATGCGGTCGCGGGCGTCGCTGCCGATCTCGCAGGTGACGCGATGGCGCTCGGCCTCGACGTCGGCTCGGAGGACAGCTGGAAAGAGGGCGTCGCGAAAGTCGTCGAACGATTCGGCACGGTCGACATCCTTGTCAACAATGCGGCGTTGCTCCATCTCGCGTCCATCGCCGACACACAGGTCGCGGACTTCGAGCGGCTCATGCGCGTGAACCAGATGGGGGCGTTCCTCGGAATCCGAACGGTCGCGGAGACCATGAAGGAGAAGAAGAGCGGGTCGATCGTGAACGTTTCTTCGATCGACGGCATGCGCGCGCAGACCGGGATCGTCGCATACTCGTCGACGAAGTGGGCGCTGCGCGGAATCACGCGGGTGGCCGCTCTCGAACTCGGGCGTCACGGCATTCGCGTGAACGCGGTCTGTCCGGAGGCCGGTAGCCCGGACATGGTCCAACCCTATATGCCCGAGGGCGTGGATGCGGCCTCGGTGTTGCCGCACATGCAGCCCAATCTACGGAGCCAGAAGCACCGGACCCAGGCGGACCTCGTCGGCGACGTCGCGAAGATGGTTCTGTTCCTCGCGTGCGACGACAGCGCCTCCTGCACGGGCGCGGACTTCCTGGTGGACGGCGGAAACCTGGCAGGCCGAATTGTGAAGGGAACGCCCGGGGCCGACTAGGAGTTTTTGGCTTCGGGCGCGAGGCGCCCGAGGAGTTCCGGTCGGAGGTGCCCTTCGCGACCCATCCACAGCAGCGTGTCGCGCAGGGTGTCCTCCTTCGGGCGGAATCGCATCCCCAGCTCGCGTTCCGTGCCCGACGCATCGACTCCCGGCCACATCGTCGCGAAGCACATCGCTTCGTACGTGAGCGGGAAGTCGAAGTCGTAGACCCGCTTGACCACATCACCGATGCGACCGAGGGCCCGCATCACGCCGCCGGAGATTCGTAGGGGCTTCACGGGGACCCCGGTGAGGGACGTCAGCAGAGGGCCGAAATCTTTCCAGGCGACGAACTCGCCGGCCGCGATGAAGCGCGCGGGGCCGTTTGGGAGCTCCAGCAGACGCAGGTGCAGTTCCGCTAAGTCGCGAACGTCGAGGAATTGGAGGCCCGACGAAGTGTCGAGGGGTTGCTGGCCGAGCCAGGCGGTGATGGCGTGATTCCCCTCGCTGATCGCCGGATCGTCGGGGCCCAGGATGCTGACGGGGTAGGAGACCCGGACCGGGGCGCCCTCGCTCTGGAGGCGTCGGACGTAGCGCTCGGCGTCCGCCTTGGACTGACCGTATGCGCTCGAGGTGGGAGCCAGTTCGCCGTCCAGTGACAGCGGACGGCCTCCGTTGGTCTTTGGGTCAAAGAAGGCGGCGACGCTCGAGACGTAGAGAATCGATTCGAAGCCGCGCTGAACCGCGCCTCCGATCACGTGCTCCACGCCGAGGCGGTTCGTATCGAGCACGGTTTGCGCCATCGACTGGCGAAGATCGACCACCGCGGCCGTGTGCGCGACGGCGTCGCAGCCTTCGAGCGCTCGCTCCACATCGTCCTTCCGGGTGACGTCACCGGTGACGGCGTCGGCGCACAAGGCGGAGTCCGCACCGAAGATGCGTGCGAGCTTCGTCGGATTCCGGACGAGAGGTTGGACCTCGTGCCCGGCGGCCAGCAATGCTCGCGCGGTGTGGGAGCCGGTGAAACCGGTCGCTCCGGTGAGCATTACTCGCATCTGGCGCTCGGGTTCAGGCGACGGGTCTGCTGGTGGGCGTGCACGCAGCGAAGCTTAGGTGTTGGGTGTTGAACTGCAAAATGATCTTCCGAACGACGAGCGGAAATCGGCACCACCGCCGTTCGACCCAAGAGATGGTGACGCTCGCGCGGAACGGCGCCGCCCAAACCCCCGCCCCCTTGGCCCGTGACCTGTCTGCGGGGTGCTCCCCTCCCGATCGTGATTCTTACACGGGAGCTGTCATGAATTCTGAGCCGACCGTGCTTGTCGTTGACGACAACCGAGTCAATCGGCGACTCCTCGCCGCCATTCTCGAGAAGGACGGGTACGTCGTGCTCGAGGCCGACGATGGTGGGCCAGGAGTCGAGATCGCCCAGGAGAAGCGGCCGGATCTGATTCTCCTGGACATCATGATGCCGGTGGTCGACGGTTTCGCGGCCTGAGTGCAGCTGAAGGCGGATCCACGCCCGGCGAGCATCCCGGTGATCTTCTTGGCAGCGCTCTCCGAGGCATCGAACAAGTTAAAGGGGCTCACCCTCGGAGCGGTAGACTACATCTCGAAGCCCTTCGAGCGGGCCCTTGTGCTGGCTGGCGTGCGCAGCCACCTCGAATTGCATCGGCTCACCGACCTGATCATGCCGGGGATGAGCGGGCTGAATGCTTGCCTGCAATTGAAGGCACGGCCGGAGACGCTCGAGATTCCGCTCGTTTTGCTGTCCCTCCGGACCGGTTTTCCCGAGGAAGAGAAGGGGTGCCAGTTCGGCGCCGTCGAGTACCTGTACAAGCCGTTCGGACGGGCCGAATTTACGGCGTGCGTACCCTGAGTCTGCGTGCTTGGAGGCGGTCGGGCCGCGCGCCGCCCGGAGGCGGCACGCGACCCGCAGCATCGCCTAGTAGCGGTAGTGGTCGGGCTTGTACGGCCCTTCCACCGGAACGTCGATGTAGTCGGCCTGTTCCTTGGTGAGCTTCGTGAGCTTCACGCCGAGCTTGTCGAGGTGGAGTCGGGCGACTTCCTCGTCGAGCTTCTTGGGAAGCATGTAGACGTCATTTCCGTAGTTGCCCGGGTTCTGCCACAGCTCGAGCTGCGCGAGCACCTGGTTGGTGAACGACGCGCTCATCACGAACGACGGGTGGCCGGTCGCACAACCGAGGTTTAGGAGGCGGCCTTCGGCGAGGATCAGAACGGAGTGGCCATCGGGAAAGACCCACTCGTCGTACTGGGGTTTGATGTTGATCTTCTCGATGCCGGCAATCTTCTGTAGGCCGGCCATGTCGATCTCGTTGTCGAAGTGGCCGATGTTCCCGACGATCGCCTTGTCCTTCATGTTGGACATGTGCTCGGCGGTGATGATGTTGAAGTTGCCCGTCGTGGTGACGAACACGTCGGCGAGGCCGATCACGTCCTCGAGCGGCTTCACTTCGTAGCCCTGCATCGCAGCCTGCAGCGCGCAGATCGGATCGATCTCGGTTACGATGACGCGGCAGCCCTGGCCGCGGAGCGACTCGGCCGAACCCTTGCCGACCTCACCGAAGCCGCAGATCACGGCGACCTTGCCTCCCAGCATGACGTCGGTGGCGCGATTCAGTCCGTCCACGAGCGAGTGGCGGCAGCCGTATACGTTGTCGAACTTCGACTTCGTGACGGAGTCATTGACGTTGATGGCCGGGAAGAGGAGCTCGCCTTCCTTCGCCATCTGGTAGAGGCGGTGCACGCCGGTCGTCGTCTCTTCGCTGACGCCGCGCATGCTGGCCGTGACGCGACCCCACTGGTCGGGGGCTTCCTTCGCGATGCGATTGATGAGTCCCAGGATGACGCCCCACTCTTCGGCGTCGTTCTCGGCGTCGAAGGCGGGAATCTTGCCGGCCTTCTCGTACTCGAGGCCCTTGTGCAACAGAAGCGTCGCGTCGCCACCGTCGTCGACGATGAGATCGGGGCCCGATCCGTCCGGCCAAACGAGCGCCTCGTTGGTGCACCACCAGTACTCTTCGAGGGTCTCGCCCTTCCACGCGAAGACCGGGATGCCCTTGGGGTTCTCGGGTGAGCCCTCACGACCGACCGCGATCGCGGCGGCGGCGGAGTCCTGCGTGCTGAAGATGTTGCACGACACCCAGCGCACGTCGGCGCCGAGATCGACCAGGGTCTCGATGAGAACGGCGGTCTGCACGGTCATGTGCAGCGATCCCATCACCTTCGCGCCGGCGAGCGGCTTCGAGGCGCCGTGCTGCTCGCGGAGCGCGATGAGGCCCGGCATCTCCTCTTCGGCGAGTCGGATCTCTTTACGGCCGAGCTCGGAAAGCGCCAGGTCGGCGACCTTGAACGTGGGACGCGACACGGTGTCTATTTTCTCTGCGGTGCTCATCTTCATCTCCCTTTGCCCGGTCGCTTCGTGCGCCGGGGTTGTTCGTGGCCTCGTGGGTGGCTGGAAGCGACGCGTTCGCGTCGCGCAACGGCCGCGAAGAGTGCAGGGCCTTTAGCCTGCGGGTCAGGCGGGAGGGGGACGACGCGGGCGCCGCCGAAACCGGCGTCGCCGAGCCATTCCTCCAATTGTGCGGGCTCGAAGCCGAGCCACACATGGCCCATCTGTCGTTGGTACTCGGTTCGTTCGTGGCGGAACATGTCGATGACGAGGAGGCGGCCCCCCGGCGCGAGTGCGCGCGCCGCGTCGCGCAGGACCGCGGCCGGATCGGGAACGTGATGTAGGACCAGGCAGATCGTCGCGGCATCGAGGCCGCCGTCGTCGACGGGTAGGGCTTCGAGGTCGCCACGCCGGACCTCGACGTTGTCGCAGTCGCTCAGTCGCTGGCGCGCGGCTTTCAACATCGCCGTCGAGCTGTCGATTGCGATGACCTTCGAGACGAAGGGTGCGAGGACTTCGGACCATTGTCCGGTGCCGCATCCCAGGTCGCCGACCGTCCATTCGTCATTGAGGAGCCCTGCGAGCGCCATGCGCTCGAACCGCTCGCCGTACATGTCGGCCCGAAGTCGATCCCACTGTCCGGCCGACGAGCTGAAGAACTCCTGGGAGCGACTTCGGCGCTCGGCGAGGACGCTCTGCAAGCGCTGGTCATCTTGATCAGCGAGAGCGCTCCCTGATGTCTGTTCGCGCAGAAGGGCCCAAAGGCGGCGTGCGGCGGGGTCGAGATCCTCGGTGGCCATCCCGTACAGGCGGCTCGTGCCCTCGGGGCGCGCCACGACCCAGCCCTCGTCGGCGAGCACCTTCAGATGGCGGCTCACGGTGGATTGCGGAGCCTGCAGGACCGAGCAGAGCTCGGCGACGCTGAGCTCGTGTCTCTCGACGAGCCGCAGGGCACGCGCACGGGTGGCGTCTGCCAGGGAGTTCATCCAGCCGAGCATGTCGCCTAGGGCTGGGGGGGTGGTGCTGATCTGATTCATCCGTTGATCCGGATGAAAGGTTACTTATGAACCCTGCCCGGGTCAAGGCTCTTTAGGGGGGAACGGGGCCTCGCTGCGCCCGATGCGCTAGGAAGATGCCATGTCGATCCGAGTAGAGTTCGATTTCGATTTCGGGAGCCCCAACGCCTACCTGAGTCACCTCGTGATCCCCGGCATCGAGGACCGAACCGGTGTGAAGGTCGAGTACGTCCCGGTGTTGCTCGGTGGAGTGTTCAAGGCGACGGGGAACGTGTCGCCGGCGATCTCGCTTCAGGGCGTCAAGAACAAACCCGAATACGAGGCGCTCGAGATGCGGCGGTTTCTCGAGAAACACGGCATTCGCGCGTTCAAATTCAACCCGCATTTCCCGGTGAACACGCTCCAGATCATGCGGGGAGCAGTCGTCGCGAAGGGTGAGGGGTTCCTCGGTCGCTACGTCCACGAGGTGTTCCGCCACATGTGGGCGGACCCGAAGAAGATGGATGACCCCGGTGTGATTCGCGCTGCGCTCGAGGAGTCCGGGATCGATGCGGATTTGGTGTTCCGCAGGGTTCAGGATCCCGACGTCAAAGTGGAGCTGATCGCGAACACGGAGGCCGCGGTCGCTCGCGGGGTGTTCGGTTCGCCGAGCTTCTTCGTCGGTGAGGAACTCTACTTCGGGAAGGATCGCTTGCCCGACGTCGAGGAGAAGATCCTCGCGGACAGCCGCAAAGGCTAGTGCAGCTCCCCCGATTGGATCTGCTTCATCCTGGCGAGCATGCGGCCGGCTTCGGCGCGCTCGCCGTCCCGGCCGCGTAGCCGGTAGAGATCCAGAACCGAGTAGATCCACCGCTTTCGAAGGGCGTCGGCGCGGGCGTCCGTTCCGGTTCTGGCATGTGTCGCAAGCGCGCGAACGCGAGCGTCGCGCGGGGCGGCAAGATCGAGCGCCGTCAGGGCGACCGCAGCGACGTCGGGGTCCGGCGCTTCGGCCAGGGCGAGCAGTCGCTGGAGTGCCTCGTCTTCCAAGCGAAGATTGGTTCGGACGTAGCCCCGCACGTAGGCCGAGAGTCCGGCGAACTGGGCCGCCGTGTGCGCCTCGCCCGGTGCGAGCAGGAGGCGGGCCGCCTCCACGGCGTCCGTTTTCTCGGTCACGGTCAGGATCCGCGCGATCATTGGGTGATGCGGCTTCAGGGGGCCCCACCATGCGTCGACGTCTTCCTGCAGCCGCGACGTCGAAAGATCGGGGTGGCACTTGGCGCAGGCGTTCTCGATGCCGAGAGCCTCGTCGAACACTGGGCGCGGAATCGGGATGGTGTGGTCCGAGCGTGCGAAGACGATCTCGTCGCCGATCGCCTGATGTTGCAGGTACGGCATGTGGCAGGCGATGCACCGGCTGCCGGGTGAGTCGGTGGGATGGTGTGTGTGTGCGCTCACGTCGCGCGCCTTGCTGGCGTGACAGCCCGTGCACTGTGCGTCGTCGAA
Source organism: Candidatus Binatia bacterium (assembly GCA_029243485.1). NCBI lineage: Bacteria > Candidatus Binatota > Binatia (SeqCode) > Binatia bacterium. Next base: position 79,203 of record JAQWRY010000028.1, read on the forward strand.
GCGGCCCTCGAGGGCCGTCCGATTCACGTCGCGGTACGTTTGTGAGTGCGGGTCGTGGCAGCTCGTGCAGACCATCGATCCCTCGACGAAGCAGTCGCTGAATAGATGGTTCTGCTGGTAGCCGAAGCCGTCGATTCGTCCGTCGGGCAGGTAGGCCCCCTGCGCGAGCATGGGGAGCTTGAACGCCATGTGTGCCTCTTGCGTCGCTCCGACGAGGTATTCGGTGGTGAGGGCCTGCTTGTTCGCGTGGCATCGGAAGCACACCTGCAGGGACTCGTTCTTGTCGAGCACGGCGAGGGGATCGATGCCGATGTCGGCCTGCTGATCGCGATTGGCAGACCGTGCCCAGACGAGGTGCTCCCGTCCGGGCCCGTGGCAGGATTCGCAGTCGATCCGGAGAGTCTTCCAGCGCGTCTCGTAGGCAGACGTCTCGGGGTCGTACGTGACGAGGATCTGGCTTCCGTGGCAGTTCTCGCAATTCGAGAGCCTTGCTGCGTTCCCGAGTGCGCGGTGCGGTGGCCAGTGTTCGAGCTCGTCGAGCCCGATTTCGGGACCGACCGGGATCCAGTGGCTGTCGGCGCGGCGTTGGACGAACCACGTCTGCTGCCCGCGGTGGAAGTCGAACGGCAACATCTTCATCGAGCCGTCCGCCATCTCGGTGAAGAAGGTCTGCGTCCCGCCGCCGGCCATGTGACCGCCGCCTACGACGGCGGCGACCTCGACGTCGAGTTCGGGCTCGCCGTCCGGTCGGACTCGGAACAGCAAGCCGTCTTCGGTCCGGATCGGGAGAACGACGCCGTTACGGAAGGTCCGCGGCTTTCCGTCAAAGGCGGCGATGACTTCGGCTTCGGCGGGGCGGCCGCCGGCTCGACCGTGCGTCGAGGACTTCCACACTTCGTATTGCGCGGCGTGACACTCCGCGCAGGCCTCGGCGCCGACGAAGTCCTCGAACGCCGGCGGCGCGTGTGCGGACACCAACATCGATGCGGCCGCCGTTCGCTCCGGCCTCCTGTCCGTTTCCGTGTGCGCTCCTCCGCCGTCGATTGTCCAGAAGGGGCCTTCGCAGTCGCAGAGCGTCCGCATGTGTCGGACGAGCGCGGAGATCCGGTCGGGGGAAAGCGTGTCTCCCCACGCAGGCATGAGGTGACTGCGGTCGAGAATTGCGCCGCCGGCGTAGATCCCGTCGTAGAGCGTGTCGTCGGCGCGGAGGCTCGAGACCGCTGCGTCCGCGTGCGCCGTGGGTGCCGTAGGCAATGACGCCGCATTGAAGCCCCCGCCGTGTCCGCCAACGCCGTGGCAAGGCGCGCAGTACACGGCGTAGTCGCGCCCGGCGCCCGGTTCGTCGGGCAGCGGGATGGTCGGATTCGCGATGAGCGAGAGATACGCGGTCGCGACGGGGGTCCGAGGCGCCGAGACGTAGGCCGCGATGAGTGCCCGAGTTTCGGACGTGAGCGGGAGGCGCGGCATCGTGGCGTGCGGCACGGCGTCGTTTGGATTCGCGATCATCTCGCGCACGAAGGCGGGTTGTAGTCGGGAAGCGGCGTTCGTGAGGTCGGGGGCGATCTCGCCGCCGGCACCGTCGAGGCGGTGGCAGCCGAGACAGGCAAGCTCCTTGTGGAGAAGGAGGCGCGCCTTCTCCCGCTGGTAGGCAGAGAGAGTCGCCGGCGCCTCGGCTTGTGTCGGCTCGTCAGGCTCCAGCTCCGCGACGAGGCGGTCGACCTCGGCCTCGGACAGGTCGAAGTCGGGCATCCGCGCGCCGTTCCCGGGACGCGTGCCGAAGGGACGGATGGGCCAGGGGTGGGAGAGGTAAGCGGGGAGCCATTCCGAACGAACCCGGGTCTTCTCGATACGCAGGTCGGGTGCCGGTTCGACGGCCGCGTGGTCGTCGAACCGGTGGCAGGCGCGGCAGGCGAGGGCGTCGAAAACGCGGCGGCCCTCTTCGGCGGTGACATCGGGGTATCTCGTGGTTGCGGCTTCGAGCGCAGCGTCGCGATCGTTGCGGGCGCGCGCGCCCGCGCGCTGCATGTAGTCGACGATCCGACGGAGCTGGGTGGTCGAGTCCTTTTCGACGGGCTTCGCGTGGCCGGATCCGTCGTCGCGCAGGAACAGCGCGGGCATCACCCCATCCGCGACGCCCCATGCAGACGGCGCGAGCAGGAAGCGACGCATCCATGCCGGCTTCAGTCGGGCCCCGGCGTCCACGAGATCCGGCCCGAGCACGCCGCCGCGGTCGCCGCGGGCGTGGCAGGTGAGGCAACTCTGCTGCTCGCCGATGATCTCGACAAACCGCGTATCCGATTCGATCTGCTGCGCGGGGGGAACGGGTTCATCGAGTCCAGCGGGGAGGGCGGGTAGGTTGCCCGGCTGCGCTTTCTGCTCTCCGAGGTAGCGCGTCAGCGCGAGGGCTTCGTCTTGCGCGAGATGGAAGTCCGGCATTCGAGCGGAGCCGAGGTGCCGCCGAACGGCACGAGGCGCTCGGAGGTAGTCGAACAGGTACCCCGGCTCATACCGGCTCCCGGCATCACCGAGAGGGGGTGCCTTCGACCGGATGTCGGTGGGAATCGGGAGGTCGGTGTGGCACGCTGGGCAGCCGAGATCGGCGAGGAGGGCATCGGGTCCGGCGCACGCCGGTGCCGGAGGCGTGACCAGCGCGAAGACGAGCCCGAAGCCAAGCAGCCGAAGAACCAGAGAGTGGATCAATCGCGTCCCCGCGGCGGCGCCGCGTCCAGAATGGCGTCGGACATCCGACTGTTGCGCATGAAGTTCGCGACGGATTCCTGCACGCCGTTTGTGAAGTAGGCCACGGCGAGATCGCGCGTAGGGTCGCCCCAGCCGATGGTGCAGCCCTGACCCGTGTGGCCGAACGTAACCGGGCTCCTCTTCGTTCCGAAGGGAGACGGGTCCCCGCCGACGTGGAAGCCGAGCCCCCAACGGATCGGCACCTGCAGGGTGCGGTCCTTCTGGGTTTCTACAGTGACGCCGGTTGCTCGCGCGACGCTCTCGGGTTTCAGGATGCGGACGCCGTCGAGCTCCCCGCCGTTCACGAGCATCGTGTAGAAGCGCGACAGGTCGCGGGTCGTGGTGACGCCGGTTGCCGCGCCGCACTCGGTTGCGTGCACTTCGGGCCGGTTGAAGTCCGGAATGTAGTCGTGGTTGCCCGAGAGGTCGATCAGGCGCGCAACCCGTTCGTGCTGCCCCGCGGGAAGCCCGAGCCACGTGTCGTTCAGGCCGAGAGGTTCGAAGACTTCTCCCTTGAGGAATCGCCCGAGAGAGCGGCCGTCGACTCGATGCAAGATTTCGCCGAGCACCCAACCGTAGTTCAGCGGGTGGTAGCCGACGTCCGTGCCCGGTTCCCAGCGAAGTCTGCGCTCCTCCATCGCACGGACGATCGCCGAGCGATCCCGCCAGTGCTCCCACGTGAGCCAGCCGGGGCCGACCGGGAAGCCTCCCTGGTGACTCAGGACGTGGCGAAGCGTGACTCCTTCTTTCCCATTCGCCGCGAACCCGGGCCAGTACCGCGCCACGGGCGCATCGAGATCGACTTGCTCGCGCTCGACCAGAATCTGGATCGCCGTCGAGGTGAGGGGTTTGGTGGCGGAGAAGATGAGAAACAGGGCGTCCGCGGTGACCGCCGGTTCGGCCGCGCCGGGTTGCATCGATCCGCCCCAGGCTTCGAGCACGATCCGGCCCTCACGGCGGACCGAGAGGGACGCGCCGGGGTGAAGCCCTTGCTCGAGCTGCGCTCGAAACAGGGCGACTACCTTCTCGAGGCCCGCAGGGTCGGTCCCGGTTGCCGCTGCGGCCGTTTGGTCGATCGTCGAGTCCACCTCGGCAGTGTACCGGGCGGCGCCTGCCATCGGAAAGGCAGCGCTTTGCGGACCAAGGGATCGCTCCGAGTCAAGTCTTGAACTGCGCGGCTGCCTTGTTCATATCTCCCAAAGTGGCAGAGCGAGCAGAGATCCTGCAGGGGCCCTGGGCTGCGCCCAAGCGTCCCGAACCGGCGGAGCAGGCCCCGTCGGGCGCCGCGTCTGCGCCGCGCAAGGTCGTGCTCGGGATGGTCGTTCGGGAGTGCGCCGTCGATCTGGGGCACGACCCGAGCGCGCGAGAGCTCGCGACCTGGGCAAACAATCAGCGCGACAGCCGTGGCGATTACTGCCTGTTTGGCAAGGAGATCAGCGACGCCGAGGCGACGGTGATCCTGAAGAACCCCGCGCGTGAGGTGACCGTTCGGCCCGCGCGGGCCGCCCCGAAACCGGGTCTGGGTCTGGTCGCGATGCCGTCGGGCCGCCGGGACTGAGCCCTGCGGCATCGCGATTTGCGGGCGCCCGTTCGGGTGTCCGAGCCCACCTCCGTTGACTCGCCGGGGGGCCGCTCTATAAACACCCCGAGAACTCAAGCCGCACGAGAGGAGAATCAATGGACGGGATGTTTGCTGCACAGTCGATCTTCCGGTGGATGCACATTTTGGCGGGCATCACCTGGATCGGACTTCTTTACTTCTTCAACTGGGTTAACGGCCCCTTCCAGGCCTCGATCGATGGTGACGCCAAGAAGGCGGTCAACCCTGAGCTGCTTCCGCGTGCGCTGTTCTGGTTCCGCTGGGGCGCCGCGTACACCTGGATCACTGGCGTCCTGCTGCTCATGATGGTGTTCTACCATGGCGGGTTGATGTTCGAAGGCGGCGCGGGTTGGACGACGGGTGCGATCATCATGGTCGCCGCAACGTTCCTGGTCGTGTTCGTCTACGACGCGTGCATGAACATCGAGGCGCTCAAGGATATGAAGGTCCTGTTCGTCGTCGGTCTGATCGACGTAGCGATCATGTGCCTGCTGTACATCAACGTAGGCGGCTTCAGCTATCGCGCCTACGTGATCCATATCGGTGCGATGTTCGGTACGATGATGGCCTTCAATGTGTGGTTCCGGATCTGGCCCGCGCAGCAGAAGATCATCACCGCGGTGAAGGAGGGCACCAAGCCCGACGCCGCTCTCGTTGCGCTCGCCGGGAGCCGGTCGAAGCACAACACGTACATGTCGTTCCCGCTGGTGTGGACGATGATTGATACGCACACCGTCATTCCGTACGCGAGCTACGGCTTCTGGGGCCTCGTAGTTGCGGTTGGCATCGGCTGGTGGTTCTGCTCGATGATGTACCGTCAGTCGGCGAAGGTGAAGGGCTTCTAAGCCTCGCACCCAAGAGTCGTTGAAAAGCGAAGAGGGGAGTTCCGCAAGGGGCTCCCCTCTTTTCGTTTACGGCCCCCACACCGACTCCCGCGTCCTCGACTCCCGTAGTCTCGACGGCGACGCGCTAGTGACCGCGGGTTTCGTTCTCGGCGAAGTTGGCGAGTCCGGAGATGGCGTCGTTGGCGCCGTTGGCCGCTGCCTGGGTGACCTGTTGGGCCTCCGCGCCTAGGGCCGCGCCGATGGTCTCGCCGACCGCGCGACCGCCCACCTGTGTGACCTTGCCGATCACTTCAAGAGACGTGCTTCCGAGAGATCCGCTCACGGACGCGAACTCGTGGGCCATCGTGCCCGGGAGGTCGGTCGCGTGGCGGGCGATAGATTCGAGAACGGCCGCGGCTACGAGATTCGTGAGGTGGCCGACGAGCTCGGTCAGATCTCCGTGCGAGGTGACGTCGCGAAGCACGATCTCGGGGATCCGGACCTTGATGTTCTCGAGGCCGGTCACGGCCTGCGCGCCCGGGATCGCGCCGAGTTCCGGCAGCATGCGGACGTCGGCTCGGATGTCGCGCACGCGGATCTTCCGGATGACAAACGTGCTGTTCGTGTGGGGTTCTGGGTCTTGCACGGAGCCGTCGTTGCGATGAAGGCTCCGGAGAACTCGTCCGTAGTTCGTGGATTCGCCGCGGCGTTCAAGATCCACCTGGAGGCCCTGCAGATCGAGGCTCGGGACATCGACGTGCTCGCCGAGTAGGCCGGGAAGCCACACGTCGAGCCGAATCTCGTCCACGTAAAGAAGGTTCTCCTCTTCGAACCCGGACGGGTTCCGGATGGAGATGTCGAACAGCTCAACACCGCCGCCGAGAAGCCCGAGGCGGACGAAGCCCACCGCTACGTCGACGCCTAGAACGCCCTTGGCTCCGCTCTGGATGACACGTCGGGTGACGACCTCGGCATACAGGAACGCTCCGATCGCGGGGATCGCGATGGTGAGTGCGGCCACGGCCAGCCAACGTCGTTTTCTGGGCATCTCGAACTCCTCGCTCCGTACCGACGGCGATTCCTCGCCGAGGCTCCGCATAGGGTATCGGCGTGCTCGTCCCTACGGATGAGGCCCGATCCGGGCGGAGTTGTCCACCTTGAGAATGACCGGGCCGAGCAGGTACCCAGGAAGGATGCGCGACTTGTTACCGGTCGACCCCGACCTCGAGCTCATCCACACCCGAAAGTACGAAACGCAGGTTTATCTCGTGTCGGACGCAGAACTTCTCGCGCGCGGCGCGGTGCGCGACACGAAGCCGCCCGGTCTGTACATCGAGGGGGATCCCGAGGAGCTCGACATCCACGAGATGCACGTGGAACTGCGCGTCTCGCTGCCCGACCTCGTCATCACCAATGCGCGCGTCGCCTTCGAGACGCACCCGGCCGCGAAGTGCCCGCATATCGTGGAGGACTACGAGCGCCTCGTCGGTCTGTCGATCGCGCGGGGATTTACGCACAAAGTGCGGGAGCTCTTCGGAGGGCCGCGTGGCTGCACGCACACCACCGCTCTCATCCAGGCGATGGCGCCGGCGGTCGTGCAGAGCGTCTGGTCGGTGAATATCCGGCGACGTCGTCTCTCGGGTGCCTCGGAGGCGGCGGAGAACGACGCTCAGCAGCAGCGCCAGTTCGCCGGCAATCTCAACACGTGCCACGTCTGGGCGGAGGACGGGAACCACGTGGCCTTGATCCGCAAGGGCGAGCGCCCGCCGGTGCCTCTCCAACTCACGGAGCGCTTGGTTCAGCTCGGCCGTGACCCTACCAAGTGGGGTGGCCGGAAGTAGCGGCGATTACGGGCTCGGTGCCGGCGATGCGGACATGGTGCATCGTTCGGGCGGATTGCTCGTCGAACCCCTGCGCACGGTGCAGCATGCTGCGGTTGTCCCAGAGGACGAGATCACCGGCCGACCAGGTGTGGCGGTAGACCTCGGTCTCGCGCGTACACCCGGCGAGGAGCCGTTTCAGAAGAGCCCGGCCCCGACTCTCGGTCTCGCCTTCGATCGTGGGCGCGTGGTCGCTCAGAAAGAGGCCGGGGCGACCGCTTTCCGGGTGAGCCCGCACGATCGGGTGCGCGATCAAAGGCAAGCCCATGTCCGTATAGTCGTGCACGGCGCGCAAGCCGTAGAGCGCAGTACGAGCCTCGGGCGTGAGGGCGTCCCAGGCGCGCCGCAGGCTCGCGAAGAACGTGTCGCCGCCGGTGTCCGGCACCCTGACTGCGCGGAGAAGTGAGAAGGCAGCCGGGATCTCGCGGAACGAACTGTCGGTGTGCCAGCGCTTGTTGAGCGCGAGCGTTCGCATCCGGGCGTCGGAGGCGCCGAGGACGGAACCGTCGTCGGCCACGTTCGAGACGATGAGGACGCCGGGGGACCGGCGTCCCCCGTCCAGAGAGAGCGTCTCGATCTGGCCGAACCTGGTCCCGAGGCGGCATTGCTCTTCGGGGGTCATCGACGGCTCGCGGGCGAGCACGAGCCCTTCCTCGACGATGAGGCGCCGCAGTTCCCCCAGACGGCTTGCGGGGAGGTCCCGGCGCAGGTCGACACCGAGGAGCTCGACACCAAAGGGTGCCATGGGGCGTACCCGGAGCGTCATGATGCACAGTCCCGACCGAACATGTGCTCGAAACCATAGCCCGCGACGGCTGCCCGAGACACAAACTCGTGCCACGGGCTGGTCCAATTGCTCTGACCGAGCTCGCGGTTCAGAGATTCTGGCTGAGCCACCCGACGAGATCTCGCAGGCTCTCCGCGGAGATCTCGTGCCCCATCTCGTACTCCTTGTAGGTCAGGGGTACGCCGCGTGCCTCGAGCTTCTGCTTCGTGTCGCGTGCGCGGCTGACCGCGATCACCTCATCCTTCGTCCCGTGTTGCACCCACGTGGGGAGCTTCGATCCGTCGGCCTTCAGGGAGTCGTTCAGGTCGTCCGGCAGCCATGTTGAGAGCGCGGCGAGTGCCTTGAAGCGGTCGGGATCCTTCAGCGCGAGTGCGAACGCGATCAGCCCGCCCTGGCTGAATCCGAGGAGCGCGATGCGCTTCTCGTCGACGGGATACTTCGCGAGTGCCGCGTCGACGAACGTCTGAGCGGCGTCGATGCCGGTTGCGACATCCTGCTCGGTCGGGGGTTGCACGAGCGTAAGGGGAAACCAGGCGTAGCCCATGAGTCGGCCCTGGGGATCGAGGGGCACCTCGAGCGGGGCTTGTGGTGCGATCACGAGCGCTTCCCCGCCGAGGAGGTGGGGGGCGAGCCCGAGGAGATCGTGCGCATTCGCGCCGTAGCCGTGCATGACGAGGATCGTCGGGTGCGGCCCGTCCCCGGCCGGTTGGTGAAGAGTGTGCAAGAGATTCATGGTCACCATCCGGAGAGCGCGGCGATGCGCTCTCGGTGAAAGGCCGGACTTCCGAAGAGAGCTTCGTTCGCCTTGGCGCGTTTGAACCAGAAGTGCATGTCGTGCTCCCAGGTAAAGCCGATGCCTCCGTGCATCTGCACAGCCTTGTTCGTCGCGCGGGCGTACACCTCCGCCAATCGGGCTTTCGCCATCGATGCGGCGCGCGACGCCTCCTTGTTGTTGTTCTGTTGCGCGTGCGCGGCATACCAAAGCAGCGATCGCGATGGCTCGATCTCGGCGAAGCAGTCCGCGGCCATGTGTTTCACGGCCTGGAAGCTGCCGATCGGCCGCCCGAATTGCTCGCGAATCTTCGCGAAGTCGACCGCCATCTCGAGGGCTCGTTCCGCGCCTCCTTGGCATTCCGCGGCGATCGCCACGGAACCGACGTCGAGCATCCGTTGGAGGGGCTTCCAGGTGGCGCCCTCTCGGCCTATCCTTTGGTCCCGCTCGACGACGACGTCATCGAACTTGATCTCGAACAAGCGACGGGTCGTGTCGAAGCCCGCAAGTGGTGTGACGGAGAGGCCGACGGCGTCGCTCGGGATGGCGAAGAGGCTGACGCCCTCGGGGCCGAGCCCCGCGGAGGTTCGCGCTGCGACGAGGTAAACGTCGGCAACATGCGCATCGAGAACGAAGAGCTTCGATCCGGAGAGGCGAAATCGATCGCGGGCGCGTCGAGCGCGCAGTGCGGTGCCGGCGGGGTCGAGTCGATCGCTCTCCTCGAGCCACGCGACCGTCGCTAGAACCTCGCCACACGCGAGTCGGGGAAGCCAGTAGCGTTTCTGCGAGGCCGAGCCGGCGAACGATAGCAGGCTCGTTGCGAGGACCGCGGACGACAGGAACGGGCAGGGCGCGAGGAAGCGTCCGAGTTCCGTCAGTAGGACGGCGGCGTCCAGCATTCCAAGTCCCAGGCCTCCGTTCGCTTTGGGGACCAGGATTCCCGTCCAGCCCTGCTTCGTCATTTTCGCGTTCAGATCGGTGGACTGGCCGACCGGGTCGTCGCCGAGCCTCCGCACGAGTGCCGGCGGCGACTCCTTTGCCAGAAACGCACGAGCACTCTGGGCGAGCAGAGCCTGATCGCCATTCAAGCCGAAATCCATGAGGGGGTTAGTTCCCGCGGGGAAGCCCGAGCACGCGCTCGGCGATGATGTTTTTCTGAATCTGGGAAGTGCCGCCGCCGATGATCATGCCGAGTGTGAACATCCAGTCGCGCGGCCACAGGCCGCGGTCCTCGGCGTGGGGCGAACGGCCGACGAGTGGCCCGTAGTCGCCCAGAAGTTCGAGAGCGACGCTGCAAATCTCGTGGTTCAACTCCGTTGTCACGAGCTTGTTGATGGAGGCTCCGGCACCGGGGGGTCGGCCGTGGACTTCGTCGGAGAGTTGCTTCCAGGAGTGGTACTTCATCATGTCGACCCGGATCTGGAGATCAGCGAGCTTCTGGCGGAGCAGCGCATCGCGCGAGACCTTCCCGCCGTTGTCGTTGCGCCGCGCGGCGAGGCGCAACAGGTCGGCCATGAGTTGTTGGGTGCGCGCCGGATTCGCGAGCATGTTTCGCTCGTGAGAGAGCGTGGTGTTCGCAACCGCCCACCCGCCGTGCAGTTCACCGACGAGGTTTTCCTTCGGGATCCGCACGTCGGTGAAGAAGACCTCGTTGAACCCCGATTGTCCGGTCATCTGCACCAAGGGGCGGACTTCGATCCCCGGGGTGCTCATGTCGATTAGGAGGTATGAAATGCCCTTGTGTTTCGGTGCGTCGGGGTTCGTTCGGACGAGACAGAACATCCAGTCCGCGAAGTGTGCGGTCGTCGTCCAGATCTTCTGGCCGTTCACCACGAAGAAGTCGCCGTCGATCTCCGCTTTGGTGCGGAGCGATGCGAGGTCAGAGCCGGACCCGGGCTCGGAATAGCCCTGGCACCAGATCTCTTCGGCCGTGAGGATCTTGGGAAGGAAGCGCTTTCGTTGCGAGTCCGTGCCGCACCGGATCAGCGTGGGGCCGAGCATGTGGAGCCCGAGTTGTCCGATCAAGCCCGGTGCTCGGTGGGCTACCATCTCTTGGGCAAGGATCGTGTGACGAACGGCGCTCGCGTTTTTGCCGCCGAAGTCCTCGGGCCAGTCGATGGCCACGTAGCCGGCCTCCTGAACCGTTCGTTGCCACTTCTTCGCCGCCGCGATTTGTTGTGGGCCCTCGAAGTTCAGGTCTTCGCCGCCATCGATCTCTTCGTGGCGTCTGGGGAGGTGTTTGCGTAGCCACGTGCGCACGCCGCGCCGAAACTTCTCATCCTCCTTGCTGAATGTGAGATCCACACCTGCGGGTATCGCCGGGAACGTGTCGTCGGGTCAAGCCGCGGGCGGGTTCGGCGGCGTCCGATACCTCAAGTGACGCCCGGAGGTCGCCGAACCATCCTTCGAAGGGATGGGCCCGCGAGGGGCGCGTCCCGTTCGCGCAGTTCGGGGTGGAGGGGACTATGCAGTTTGCGACGGCGTCCGGGTTATTGGTCGGAATACTCAGCACGGTTCTCGCCGTGGCATCGGCGGATGCGAAGAACTGCGGTGGGGACGTTGCATGCGAATGCGGCGACACGCTGCGCGGTGTCGCGGTCCTGACCGGCGATCTCCGCAGCTGCGCCGACGACGGCCTGCGGCTGAAGAACGACGCTCTTCTCGACTGCGCGGGGCATGAGCTCTCGGGGAGTCGCAACGGAGAAGGCGTCCTTCTCGATGGGGCTGTCGGAGCGACCGTCCTCAACTGTCGAATCGCCGGCTTCAAGACGGGCGTCCGGATCCGCGGAGGAAGAGACAACCTCGTCTCAGGGAACGAAATTACGGGCAATCGTCGTTACGGCGTCGAACTCGCCAAGGCGACGACCGGGAACCAGCTGCAATCGAATCGCATCGTCGGCAGCGGGGACGAAGGCGTTCACATCGGTTCCAACGCGCACGGTACGGTCGTCGTCGGAAACGAGATTGAGGACAGCAAGCGCGAGAACCTCTATGTTCTCTCCGCCGACGGGGGCGTTTTCACGGCGAACTTCCTTAGTGGAAGCGGTGATGCGGCGATCTACGTGAAGCACTCCTCCGGCAACGTGTTTGCTGCGAACGAGGTGCGCGGGCACATCGTGCACGTACGCGGCCACTCGATCGCGAATCGATTCGAGGACACGCACATGCAGGGGGGCCGCTTCGTGTTCGAGGCGTACAAGGACAAACATCCCGCCGGCGTGAAGGGTTGGACGCGCCCGGCCGACAACGAAGTCGTCGGTGGCGCCGTACTCGATACGAAGACGTGCTTTCAGTTCAAAGGCGCCTCGGACAACCAGGCGTCGGGTGTCGCCGAGAACGGCTGCAGGGCCAAGAAGCAGAGCAAGAAAGGCGGGCAGAAGGCCAAGCGAAACGCGGTCTCGCTCGTCGAGTCGCCTACTTGATGCTCCTGATGCGGCGTCGCCGCCGGGCGATCTCCACAGCGCGGTCGTAGCGCGGATCGGTTGTGGTTTCCTCGCCCTCGTGGGCCGCCTGGGGATGGAGCACCCGGGCCCCCTCGCTCCCGCGGGCCGCCCGAGCGCAGCCGGGGCAGAGATGGAACGCGAAGACGCGCCCTTCGGCCCCGGGGACCCGCACCTGAGCGGCGGGAGGCTCCACGCCGCACCACTCGCAGCGACCGGACCGGTGGGCCGCGCGGCGCGCGAGGGACAGAAGGTCTTCCGGGGAGAGCAGATGGTCCTCGTACCGGCCCGAGCAGGTCGCACAAAGCCAGACCCGACGGTCGGATCGTTCTCCGAGGTGGGTGACGCGGGCGATCTGTTCCTTCGCGCAGAGGTCACAATCCCGCATCACCGGCTCGTATAGCATGCCACGCCGCGGCAGCTCGACCCGGGGTCGGATCCCTTGACGTCGGTCGGACGGACCGAAACGGTGGAGGTATGGACGACCCCGCGTTGGATGACGCGCTTGCCAGAATCCGGAACCTGGTCGGAGCGCGCGGCTGGATCGAAGATACGGCCGAGATGGAGCCGCACCTCGTCGAGTGGCGCAACAGGTGGCGAGGTCGGGCCCGTGCCGTCGTGCGACCGGGCTCGACGGAGGAGGTCGCCGAGGTGGTTCGGATCGCCGCGGAGGTCGGGATCCCGATCGTCCCGCAGGCCGGCAACACGTCGCTTTGTGGTGGATCGGTCCCGGACGAGGACGGTCGCGCGATCGTTCTCTCGGTCTCGCGACTCGCCCGCGTGCGGGAGATCGATGCGCTCGACTACACGATGACCGTCGAGGCGGGATGCGTTCTCGCCGACGTGCAACGAGCCGCCGCCGCCGCGGATCGGTTGTTCCCCCTGAGCCTCGCCGCGGAAGGGACGTGTGAGATCGGTGGGAATCTGTCGACGAATGCAGGCGGTGTGCACGTTCTTCGGTATGGCAATGCACGCCAACTCGTCCTCGGACTCGAGGTGGTCTTGCCCGATGGGCGGGTATGGGATGGACTGCGTCGGCTGCGGAAGGACAATACCGGCTACGCGCTGCGAGAGCTGTTCCTCGGAGCGGAGGGCACGCTGGGAATCATCACCGCGGCCGTGCTGAAGTTGTTTCCGCGCCCGCGCGCGCGGTGGGTCGCGTTGGCAGCGGTCCGCGATGTCTCAGCCGCTCTCGAGCTCCTTTCGCGGACCCGAGCGGCGACTGGCGACACCGTCTCCAGCTTTGAGCTGATTCCCCGCATCGCGCTCGACTACGTCTTGCGCCACATCCCCGGAACGACCGATCCCCTTCGCGAACGGCATGAGCGGTACGTCCTCGTGGAACTCGACTCGCCGGTCGAGGGCGACGGAGATCTCGCGGCTCGCGGCGAGAGTCTGTTCGAGAAGGCTGTGGCCGACGGCCTCGTACTCGATGCCGCCGTGGCCGAGAGCGACGCGCAGATCGACGCGTTGTGGAAACTGCGTGAGAGCATCTCCGAGGCGCAGAAGGGGGAGGGCGCGAGCGTAAAGCACGATGTCGCCGTGCCTGTCAGTCGCGTTCCGGAGTTCCTCGATGAGGCGACCCGAAAGGTGGAGGCCGAGTGGCCGGGGGTGCGCGTGGTCGCGTTCGGCCATCTCGGCGATGGCAATATCCACTTCAACCTGAGCGTTCCCGAGGGCGGCGCCGACGAGCCGTTTCTGGATCATTGGAGCGCGTTTAGTCGGATCGTGCACGACGTGGTCACGTCGATGAACGGTAGCATCGCCGCGGAGCACGGCATCGGCCGGCTCAAGCGAGACGACCTCGCGCACTACAAGAGCGCCACCGAGATGGATCTCATGCGTGCGCTGAAGCGCACCTTGGATCCCAAGGGCATCATGAATCCCGGTCGTGTGGTCTAGGCCCCCCCCCCCGGCCTTGCCGATCGTCCCGTCCGACGATAGCGAATTGGGCATGAGCGAAGTCTCTCCAGCCGTCCGCTACGAGGTCAGCGAGGCGGGCGTCGCGACCCTGACCCTCGATCGTCCGGATAAGCGCAATGCGATGATGCCCCCGGATTGGGGCGCGCTGGAGGACGGACTGGACGAGGCCGCCGCGGATGATGCGGTCAAGGTGATCGTCGTCACGGGGGCCGGAGGGACGTTTTGCTCCGGCGGTGACCTGAAGACGATGGGGGAGCGTCTCGAGCAGTCGCCGGTGAAGCGGTCGACGGAACTCCATCGGCTCGTGCGCTCGACCCAGCGGTTTCGTGAGACGCTGAAGCCCGTGATCGGTGCCGTGAACGGGCCTGCGATCGGTGCGGGGTGCGTGCTGGCGCTCGCTTGCGATGTCAGGCTCGCTGCGGCCAGCGCCAGCTTCTCCGTCCCTTTCCTTCGGATCGGCATGCAGCCGGACTTTGGCGGTGCGTATTTTCTGCCCCGCATCCTGGGGACGGCGAAGACCTTCGAGCTTCTCTGGATGCAGGATTCGCTATCGGCCGCGCAGGCCGAGGAACTCGGGGTAGTGAATCGCGTCTTCCCAGACGACGAGTTCGTAGGTGGTGTTCGCGCCTTCGCCGAGCGCGTGGCGCGCAACCCGCCCGGGGCTCTCGCGATGTCGAAGCTCACCGTCTATCACGGTGCCGAACAGTCGCTGCGCGAGTTGCTCGACCTGGAGGCACTCGCGCAGACGGTTCTCTCGAAATCCGATGACGCCCGGGAGGGCGTCCAAGCTTTCGTCGAAAAGCGCCGACCGCGCTTCCGCGGCGCGTGAGCGGGACGTCCCCGCGGGAGGTGTGAGGTGGCAGGAAAGATCATCGCGGCCGGTGCGGCGTTCGCCGGCATTGGCGTCGCGCTCGGAGCGTTCGGAGCGCACGGGCTGAAGGACCGGCTCACGCCGGATCTGCTCGAGATCTATCAAACCGCGGTGCAGTACCAGTTCTACCATTCCTTCGGACTGATCCTGCTGGGTCTGTTCGTCGCGCAGCGCGGCGAGGTTTCCGGAGCCGGTGCGGCCGCGTGGGCGTTCTCGATAGGCATCCTGCTGTTCTCGGGAAGTCTGTACGTTCTCGCGCTCACGGGAGCGAAGTGGCTCGGCGCGATCACTCCACTCGGTGGCCTCGCCTTCCTCGTCGGGTGGGGGCTCTTCGTCTGGGCCGCGATCAAGAGCTAGCCGAGAAGTGCCCTCGTCGAACCGCGGTTCGATTTTGGACGTCGGCGAGCACTGCTGGCGTAATGTAGCGGATGTGTCTGTCACATACGCTGTCTACTCCTGCATGGGATATGCAGCTGAGGCGGTGCGGTTAAAGAAGGTCGATTGTGAAGGCCCACCCACGACTACAATTTCGTTGGAAACCGCTTCAAGCTCGGGGTCGGGCTCACCACCGACCACGTCGACGTGGTCGCGCAGTTTCAGCACAGCCTTCTGGGTAGCCTGCCGCAGGGCGCGCCGGGCCCCGGCGGCACGTACTACAAGAAGACGCCGCAGACTTTCCAGTACTCGCCCCTCCTTCGAAATGCCTGAGCGCGTGTCCGCGGCTCGGGCTCCTTCGAGGGCTACTCGATCATGGGTGGTCGAATGCCATACAGCGACGGGAACCAGGCGAAGATTACCGATCCGGCGCTCCGGTTTCTGGTGAACAAGCGCATCAAGGAGCGGCTGCTCGGCACATTCGACTACACGATGGTTGGTCGGAGTTTCGACGGCGGCAAAATCCAGGTGACCGCTCCAGCGCTCACGCTCACGGGGCCAAACTCGGAGTGGCTTCCTCGGTCGACCGGGCGGCTCTTCTGGTTTCTGTAAAGCGACCAGCGGGACATCGTCGTTCTTGACAACCGCCCGACAGCAGAGCGCGAGGCGGGTCTCGGGCTCGCGATCAACGTGCATACCCTCGGGACGAACATCGTCCACACTGAGGAGCTCGGACCCGGACGGGCATCACGCGGGGCTCAGGTGATTCGAACCCGACTGATGGCAAGCACACTACGTTCTTTCAGATGCTCCCAACCGCGCGCATCTACGCGCAGACTCCATTCTACAACATGATGAACAACCAGGACGTGTTCGTTCAGACTTTCCTCAAGCCCGCCGACAGCGTCTCGATGCAGATCGCCGGGCATTGGCTCCGGGTGAACGATAGCGCCGACTTCGCCTACTTCGGCGGCGGTGCGACCAGCGACACGTTCTTCGGTTTCGGAGGCGTCGCGGCGAAGGGTGCAACAGAGCTGGCGTACCTCGCTGACGTTTCGGTGACATGGCAGTCAACCCGAAACGTGAAATTCTATGGGTACTACGGCCACGGGTTCGGGCAGGGCATCGTGAACGCGAACTTCATAACGAGCGACCTGAACTACGCTACGGGGAGATGACCCTGGCCTTCTGAAACGGGGGCGGTGATCCGCCCAGCCCGGATTTGGTCGGAGTGCCACGGATCCTGCCACGGCACCCGAATCCCGTAGGCAGGACCCGCTCCGTGGTGGTAGAACTCGGCAGATGTCGGATGCCGAGAGCCAGGGGATATGTGCGCGGCGCTTTGCGCGCGTTCGGGAGGTGTTCGACGAGGGCTTCCGTGAACGGGGCGAGCTCGGAGCCGCCGTGACCGTCACTGTGGGTGGCGAGACCGTGGTCGATCTCTGGGGCGGCCATGCGGACGTCGGGAAGACAAAGCCGTGGGAGCGCGACACCCTGGTCAACGTCTACTCGACTACCAAGGGCATGACCGCGATCTGTGCCCATCAGCTCATCGACGAAGGCCTGCTCGATCTCGATGCGCCCGTTGCAGAGTACTGGCCCGAGTTCGCTCAGGGCGGCAAGGAGCGGATGCCCGTCCGCATGCTGTTCTGCCATCAGGGTGGGCTCGCCGCCGTCGAGGAGGTTCTCCCCGCGGAGGCGCTCTACAGCTGGACGGCGATGTGTGACGCTCTCGCGGCACAGACGCCGTGGTGGACGCCTGGTGAGAGCCATGGTTACCACGCGGTCACGTTCGGCTGGCTGGTGGGCGAGCTCGTCTGTCGGTTGCGCGGCAAGAGTCTCGGGACGGTGTTCCGCGAGCGGATCGCCGAGCCGCTCGCCGCCGACTTCTGGATCGGATTGCCGCCGAGTGAGCATCCGCGCGTGACGGACATTCAGGCGGCGCCGCCCGGTGCGGTCGGTGACACGATCGCGCTGGCCGAGGCGTTCCTCACCAACCCGACGGGACTCGTCGCGAAAGCGTTTCTGAACCCGCCATCGATGGCGCTCGGTGCGAACAACGCGCCATGGCGAGAAGCGGAGATCCCGGGTGCGAACGGCCATGCCACGGCGCGCGGGATCGCCCGCGTATACGCGGCGCTCGCGAACGGGGGAGAGGTCGACGGTGTCCACGTGCTCTCGCCCGAGGGAGTCGAACGGTGCCGCACCGAGCAGTCGCACGGGCAAGACCTGGTGCTGCAGCGCTCGACGCGTTTCGGCCTCGGGTTCATGCTGCCCCAGGACGAGCCCGGCGCGCGCATCGGCGGTGACGGTGCGTTCGGCCATCCGGGGGCCGGTGGCTCTCTGGGCTTCGCCGATCCCGAAGCGCGCGTTTCATTCGGATACACGATGAACCAGATGGGACCTCACATCTTGCTCGACCCGCGGGCGACCGCGCTCGTCGATGCCACGTACCGCTGTCTCGAACAAGGAGCTTGATCATGCGAACCCGATTCACTCGCCGAGAAATTCTCCGTTTGGCCGCGGTTCTCGGCATCGCGCCCGTCCTGCCGACGATCGCGGGCTGCGGGGACAGCGCGAGTTCGGGGGATGGCTCGGGCGGCGGCCTGCCGGATTACGAGTACGACGGTCCGCTCGGCCCCGAGGATCTCTTCCAGCACGGCGTCGCCAGTGGTGACCCGCTCGCCGACGCGGTGATCCTCTGGACGAGGCTCTCGCCCGAGAGCGGCGACGGCCTCGAGGTCTACTGGGAGGTCGCGCGTGATCCGTCGATGCAGGACCGGGTCGGCGCGGGGTGGTTCGACACGAATGCGGATCGCGATTTCACCGTGAAGCTCGATGCGATCGGCCTCGACGCAGGAACGACGTATTACTATCGCTTCCGCGCGCTGGGGCGCGCCTCGTCGATCGGACGCACGCGAACCGCGCCGAGCGGGGGTGTGGATCGCCTCCGGATGGCCGTCGTGTCGTGCTCCCGCTACACCGGCGGCTACTTTCACGCCTATCGGGGCATCGCGGAGCGCCCGGATCTCGATGTCGTCGTGCACCTCGGCGACTACATCTACGAGGACGGTGCGAGTGGCCCGGTGCGTTCGCACCAGCCGCCGCACGAGATCGTGACGGTCGATGATTACCGGGGTAGGTACGCGCAGTACCGGCTCGATCCCGATCTCCAGGAGGCGCACCGCCAACACCCGTTCGTCACCGTGTGGGACGATCACGAGTCGGCGAACAACGCGTGGCATAGCGGTGCGAGCGGTCACAATCCCGAGACCGATGGCGACTGGGCCGAGAGACGCGCGCGTGCAGAGCGTGTCTATTCCGAGTGGCTGCCCATCCGTGATCAGGACGGTGGACAGATCTTCCGCCGACTACAGTTCGGTGACCTGATCGATCTCCTCATGCTCGACACGCGTCTGTGGGGACGCGATCTTCAGATCGAGGCGACCAACGATCGCGACGGGATCCGGGATCCGTCGCGCACGATGCTCGGCTTCGATCAGGAGGAGTGGTTCGCGGATCGCGTCGGCGAATCCTCGGCGCATTGGATCATCGCCGGGCAGCAGGTCGTCCTCTCGCCGTGGAAGGTCGCTGGTGCACCGGAGTCGGAGGGCGGCGGTGTAATCTCGAACACCGACGCGTGGGACGGCTACTTCCCGGCACGGACACGCCTGCTCGAGGCGCTGCGCGCCGGCGGTGAACCGAACTTCATCGTCTTGACCGGCGACATCCACAGTTCCTGGGCATTCGACATCACCGAGGATCCCAATGATCCGGCGCACTACGATCCCCAGACCGGTGCGGGCTCGCTCGGGGTGGAATTCGTCACCCCGGGCGTGACCTCGGGTTTCCCGGTGCCGGGCGAGGCCTTCCTGTCCATCTTGCTCCAGGCCAATCCGCACCTGTTATGGGGCGACAACGACAACCGCGGCTACACGATCCTGGACGTGACCCCGGAGCGAGCAGAGGCCGCCTGGTACCATGTAGATTCCGTGTTCGAGCCGGAGCGGGGGGAGCATCTGGCGGCGGTCTTCGCCGTGTCTCAGGGCACAAATCACCTGGTGAAGCAGGCGGCGCCGACCGCGCCACCGAGCGATCCTCCGGCGCCCGCGCCGTAAGGGAGCAGCCAGGGCCGCGACGCCGGCCCGGTACGTGTGTTCGATCGACATGACTGGAAGGTCAGGCCCCGTTGTGCGAGTGTTCACGGGGTGTTTCGGTGGCGTCGCCGGGGATTCTCGGGCGCCCCGGAGGTCGGTCTCATCGGCGCGAATCGTCTCAAAACCCTGGCGCGGGGCGGTCTCCTAGTAGGAATCGTCCTCTTCGTCGCCCTCATCGCCCGCGAAGGTGTGGGCGAGGTGGCGACTGCGCTCTCGGTTGCGGGTTGGGGCCTTCTGGCGGTGGCGGCGTTTCACCTCGTGCCGATCTTCGCAGACGCGATGGGTTGGCGACGTTTGCTGGCTACGCGCTCGCCGATCTCGATTCGGACGGCGCTCTACGCCCGCTGGATCGGCGAATCGGTGAACGGCCTCCTGCCGGTCGCTCAGGTCGGCGGCAGTGTCGTGAAGGCCAACCTGGTGAGCCGCCGCGGCGTTCCGGGTGCGTTCGCGGGCGCGAGCGTCGTTGTCGACATCACTACGCTGGTCGGATCCCAGATCGTGTTTACGCTTCTCGGTCTTGCCCTTCTGATCGCGGAGTTCGGCGGGCACGAGCTCGCGCCGACCGCGCTGGCGGGCACGGTGCTGATGGCGCTTCTGCTCTTCGGCTTCTACCTTGCCCAGCGTCGCGGAATGTTCGGCGCCATGGCCCGCGGCCTTCGCCGGCTGGCGCCGGGCGGTGGGCCGAGTGCCTTTACCGACGAGGCCGAAAGCATCGATGCCGACGTGGCTCAGTTGTACGGCGAGAGCCGGGCGGTCCTGGCGGCCCTCGCGTGGCATCTGGTGGCGTGGGTTGTGGGCGCCGGCGAGGTTTGGTTGGCGCTGTGGCTGCTCGGACACCCGGTGGACCTCTCGACCGCACTCCTCCTCGAGAGCCTGGGGCAGGCGGTGCGCGCGGCTGCCTTCGCGATCCCCGGGGCTCTGGGTGTTCAGGAGGGCGGCTACGTCCTGCTCGGCCAGGTTCTCGGCATCGGGCCCGAGACCGCCCTGGCGCTGTCGCTCTCCAAACGGGTTCGGGAGCTGACACTTGGACTGCCTGGGCTGGTGGCCTGGCAGATCGAGGAGGCGAACGCTTTACTCTTGCCGCGTTCCGACGAAGCGCGGATGGAGAGTCTATGATCACGGGAACCCCAAAACCTTCCGCGCTCGCGCGCGCCCTGAACATGGGCGGGTGGGCGATGAAGGAAGCGGGCGTCTCGCGGCCGTCGCTCGATCCCGATGGGCTCCTTGAGGTCGCGCGTCGGCGGACCGGCCTGTCGGACTTCGGCGATCCCACGTTCGAAGCCCCGTTCCGGCTACTCCTGAAGTCGCTCGAAGAAGATGCTGGACTGAGCCTTCTGGGGCGCATCGCCTCGAGACAGGATCTGAAGCGGGTCCTCTCGAACCGACTGCTGATGGAGGACGACTGTCGTCGCCACCCCGAGATCCGCGAGGGCGCCGTTCGCAGGCCACTCTTCATCACCGGGATGCCGCGCACGGGCACGACGCTGCTCCACGGCCTGCTGGCACAGGATCCCGTGAGTCGTTCGCCGCTGGGTTGGGAGACGATGTTCCCGTCGCCTCCGCCGCAGCGTTCGCGCTACAAAAAGGACAAGCGCATCGAGATCGCTCAGCGACAGATGCGGTGGCTCTACCGGATCATTCCCGAGTTTAAGAAGATCCATCCTGTCGCAGCCCGTCTTCCGCAGGAGTGCCTCGTCGTTACGGCTCCGTCGTTCTATTCGTTCCAATTCCAGACGACGCACTACGTGCCGACGTACGAGGGGTGGCTCGAGGCGCAGGACCTCACGCCGAGCTACGTCGGGCACAAGCAATTCCTCCAGCACCTGCAGTGGCGCTGTGCCGGCGATTGGTGGGTGCTGAAGGCACCGGCGCACATCTTTGGAATGGAGGCGCTGTTCGGAACGTATCCGGACGCGCATGTGGTGATGACGCATCGCGATCCGTTGCCGGTGGTTGCATCACTTGCGAGTCTGACCACTGTTCTGCGCAGCGCGTTCAGCGATCAGGTCGACCCGCTCGCGGTCGGACCGGAGATGTCCGAGCGATGGGGGAGGGGCTTGATGAAGGCTCTCTCCGATCGCGACGAGGGCCGGGTCCCCGCGGGCCAGGTCCTCGATGTAACTTACACAGATCTCGTCGACGATCCGATCGGCATGGCGCGTTCCATTTACACATGGGCCGACCTGCCGTTCTCAGCCGCGGCGGAGAAGCGCATGCGCGCGTTCCTCGCGGATCACCGTAAAGACAAACACGGACGTCACGCGTACACCTTCGAGCAATTCGGACTCGATCCCGAAGAGGAGATCGATCGGTACCGGGAGTACTCGGAGCGGTTTGGACTCGATGGTCGCCGTCTTCCTCAATGACCTGAGGCTCCTGCTTCGGGATCGCTGGACGGTCTTCTACACGATCGCCGCGCCCATCCTCGTCATCACGATCGTCGTCGCGGCGCGTTACGGCACCGAAGAGGTGCCGCGCATGCCCATTCCGATCGTGAACCTCGATGGTGGTCCGGTCGCCGAGTTGTACATCGAGCTTCTGAGCAAGCATGGCGAGCCGCTGGAGATGACGCGCGCCGAGGCCGAGGATGTGGTTCGCGTCCAGAACCGTGCCCCGCTCGCGATGATCATCCCGGAAGGGTTCAGCGAGAGCTACGCGCGTGACGAGCCCACGACCTGGGAGTTCCTGACGGATACGGCGCGCCCGGACGACATCCGGGCCGTCGAAGTCTTGTTGATGGTGGCCCAGAAGGACGCCGAGGCTCTGGATGACCCTTTCGCCGAGGGCCGTATCCAGCTGACAGAGAAGAACCTCACCGGGGACGGGCTGAGCGTAGAAGCTTACGAGCAGAACGTGCCGGGCTTCGCAGTCATGTTCGTTCTCCTCGCCGCCGTCGCGGGGATCTCGCTGTCGATGCATGCCGAGCGAGACAACGGCACCGTCGAGCGCCTGCTGGTCGCGCCGGGGGGCTTTGTGTGGATCCTCGTGGGCAAGCTTGGCGCACGATTCGTCGTGGGCGTCATGCAGATGCTCGTGCTGCTCTTTTGGGGCAACCTCGTCTTCGGCGTGTCGCTCGGATCGTCCATCTGGGCCTTCCCGGTTCTCACCCTCGCGATCGTCTTCGCGACGGTGGGGCTCGGCTTCCTCGTCGCGAGCATCGCGACGAGCCGGGAGCAGACGCTCATCTTGAGTTTGGCGGCCGTCCTCGTCTTCTCCGCTCTCGGCGGTCTTTGGTGGCCCGAGCAGATCGAACCCGACTGGATGCGTCGCTTCTCTCCGATTGTCTTTACGACCTGGGCGATGCGGGGGCTGACCGACATCGTGCTGCGCAATCGGAACCTCGTCGAGATCGCCTGGCCGGTCACGATGCTGCTCCTCGAGGGTGCGGTCATGATGCTCGTCGCGATGCGGCTGTTTCGATCCCGGTACGCCTCGCGCTAAGCTCGGGCCGGGATGCCGCAGAAACCTTGGGATGCGCAGGTCGCGCGTGCGCTGATCACGCCGTTTGCGGAGACGTGGCTTCACCCGAATCACGTCACGACGCTCGGCGTCGGGACGGGGCTTGCGGCCGCCTACTGCTACGCACTCGGGGGCGCGGACGCGAATCTCGGTGGAATTCTCTTCGTGCTCACCGGGGTGATCGATCACGCCGACGGCGAGCTCGCACGAATGACGGGGAAGACGTCGGAGTTCGGTCACACGTACGATCGCATCGCCGACCTCGTCGTGAAGACGAGCCTCTTTGTCGGTATGGGCATCGGGTTGCGGGACGGCTCGCTCGGCGCAGCGGCGGTTCCGATGGGTTTCGTCTCCGGGTTGGCCCTGGGCGCGATTTTCACGATCCGCGGCGCGCGAGCGAAGCGGAAGGGCCACATCGCCTTCGCGCAGCCCAGTTACGCGGGCTTCGAACTGGAAGATCTCCTCTACCTCATCGCTCCCGTGACCTGGTTGGGGGGGCTCGCGACGTTCCTCTCGTTGGCTTTCGTCGGGATCCCGGCGTTCGCGGCCTGGAGCGCCTTTCTGTGGTGGCGTGACTCCTGACGGAGGGTCGCGGGCGGTGGCACCGTGGGCCGAGGCGCTCCTCGTCGTCGCGGTCTACGTCGTCGCAACGGTCGTGATCTTTCAGCCGCTTCTCTCTGATCCGGTTGGCTCGATGCCCGATCCGCGAGCACTGTTCGAGGGGCGACCCGCAGACGCAGCGTTCAAGGACGGCTTCCTCCTCGCCTGGCTCTACGCGTGGGGGTGGCATGCCCTGGGTACCGCGCCGGCTTCGCTTTACGACGCAAACGCATTTCATCCGTACGCGAACAGTCTGGGTCTCTCGGAGCACTCGATCGGCAAGGTGCTCACGGCGGGGCCGGTGTACGGGCTCACCGGCAACCCGGTTCTCGCTTACGAGGTGGACCTCGTTCTCTCGTTCGCACTGTCCGGCGCGGCTCTTTACGCGTACCTCCGCCACGCGGGAGTCGGATCGTTCGCCGCGCTGATCACGGGAGCGGTCTACGCGTTCTGTCCGGCGCGTCTCGGGATCTACTTCCACACCCATCTGCTGGGGTGGATGTATCTCCCGCTGGCGCTGCTCCTGCTGGACCGCACGCTGACGAAGGGGACGGTGGGATCCGCGTTGGGTGTCTTCGGGTTCGTTCTCGTCCAGTGCCTCTGCTCGTACTATCTCGCGTTCATGACCCTCATCGGGGTCGGGCTGTATGGCGCGGTCTTTGCCCTCGTGGCGCGCCGCGAAGTTCGCGCGAGAGGCTTCTGGCTCGCGGTCGGCGCGGGTGTCGCGGCGTGCGCGGCGCTCTCTCTGATCAGCCAGCCGTACCTCGAGAATCGCGCTCTGGGCGTCCTGCCCGATTTCGCGCGGCCGGACCGGGCCTCGTTTCCGCTTGCGCACTCGAGTGATCCCTGGCGGGCGTACCTTCTTCCTGTCGGGAAGGCCTATCTCGGTTGGTTGCCTCTGGCCGCCGCGATCCTCGCGTTGGTCGGCACGCGCGTCGCGAACGTCGAACGGAGGGCCGCGACCTGGGCCGCCGCCGCGATCGTCGGCGTGGCGTGGGTCCTCTCTCTCGGACCGACTCTGCCCGTGGGGGGCCACGACGTGACTCTGCCGTTCCGCTGGCTCGCCGCGGTCGTGCCAGGCTTCTCGAGCATGCGGGCGCCCGACCGGTTCGGGCTCCTCGTGATGTTCGGGTTCTCGATTCTCGTGGGCTTTGGGCTCGACCGCGCCGCAGTCTTGCTGGGTGGTGTCGAGCGAGGGCGACGCTGGTGGCCGGCGGTGGCCGGGGTCGCGTTCCTTGCGGTGGTTGCCGTCGAGTTTCGGATCCCCGACCGTTCGTTCCCCGGCTACCCGTTTCCGACCAACGCCGCCGCGCTCCCGCTCCACGTCGCGCTCGCGGAGCTTCCCGAGGGTGCGGTGGCAGAGTTCCCCTTCCATGGATCGATGGGGTTGGATGCCGCGCAGGCGATGGTTCGGAGCACTGCGAACTGGAGGCCGCTGGTGAACGGAAAGAGTGGCTATGAGCCTCGCGGCCGTGACTTGTTATTGGGCCTTGTCGGCCGCATTCCCGTCGATCCGTCGGCGTTTCGCACGTTCGTGCGGCTCACGGGGGTCCGGTACGTGATCGTTGACCTGGACCGGGTGGGGCCGATGCAGGCGAGCGCGTGGCGAAGCAATGCGGATGTGCGCTGGGTGCGCGAGGCGGAAGGGCTTCGGCTCGGTGTCGTCGATCCTTCGCTCACGGGGGATCTGGTCGACGTTCTTCGGTCCTGCTCGGAGCCGGCCGCGTCGTCGGTCGAGCCTGCCGTGCCGGCGTCGTGTGAGGAACTCGCACGCCTCACTGCGGGCTGAGGCGAGCCGCAGTCAGTCCTGCAGGTAGCCCAACGCCTCGAGTTGCTCGACCACTTTTGGCGTGAGTTCGACCGGCGTCTGCGCGGCCTTGTTCGGCCGAAGGGCTTGCCGTGAGAGCTTGATGGCGTCGAGCTGCCTCGAGAGGGCCTCGACCATCCCCGGCCGCATCGCGGCGACGTCGTGCTTCTCTCCGGGGTCGCGCTTCAGATCATAGAGTTCGGCGTCGCCGTTTGCGGCTCGCAGCAGCGACCACTCCAAGGTTCGGAGCTTCTCGGGCTTTCCGTAGATGTGCAGGGAGCTGCGGCCGGCGGAGCGATTCTCGATGAGGGGAAGCAGGCTAGTTCCGATGACTCCCGGTGGCGTCGCCGTAGCCGTGACTTCGAGAACCGTCGGGGCGACATCCATTATTCCAACGAGCCCGCGAGCGCGCGAGCCACCGTGTTCTCCGCCGGGGAGCTTGATCAGAACGGGTACGCGGACCAGTTCGTCGTAGATTTGCTCGTGGAGCATCAGCCCGTGATCGAGGAATTCTTCGCCGTGGTCCGAGATGACGACGATGAGGGCATTGTCGTAGAGTCCCCGCTTCGTCAGTTCCGCGATGAGTTGGCCGAAGCGCGCGTCGGTATAGGCGACGCCCCCATCGTAGAGGTCGGTCACGTACTGGACTTCTTCCGGCGTGAAGTAGGTGGCGAGGTCGACAGATCCCTTGCGAGCCTTCTGGTTGAGCCCGGCGAGGAGCTTGGACGCGCAGATGCCGTCCCGGCATCCGTCGAACGTACCGGGGTTCTTTTCACCGACGAACTGGTCGCGGTAGGGGAGAGGTGCGTCGTAGGGCAGTTCGTCCCAGTCGGAATGGATGTCGAGAGTGTGGAGGAACAGGAACGGAGGGCGCGGATCGGCTTGGTCGAGCCAGGCGAGCGCCTTCGGCAGGATCTGCTCGAAGCCGCGGCCCGCGTCGTCGAACGAATCGAATCCTTGGTTGAAGCCCCAACGCGCTCGGACGTAGCCCGCGCCCGTGAAGCCGGCCGTGCGGTAGCCGGCGCTGCGCAACAACTCGGCGAGTGTCTTGTGCCCGGTGGCGAGTCGGCGGTCGCTCTGCGCCGTGACGCCGTGAACGCTCGGCGGAAGGCCGGTGAGGAGCGTCATGTGGGCGGGGAGTGTCCCCCCGCCGGACGTAAAGGCGCGATCGAAGGAGACGGCGTCCTTCGCGAACGCATCGAGAAACGGTGTCGTGTTGCGCTCGTAGCCGTAGGAGCCGACGTGATCGGCGCGTAGCGTGTCGAGCGAGATCAGGACCACGGGTGGCGGCTGGGCACGAAGCACCGCCGTCGGACCCGGCTCGGGAGCGGCATGGCTCGGGCTGCTCCATAGAAAGGCCGACAGCGCGAGGAGTCTGAGGAGAGGCTTCGTCATTCGACTCGCTCCACCGCGATGCGGCCGTCCGCGACCCGGTCGCGCAACTCGCGTTTCAGGACCTTTTGCGACGGGCCGAGAGGGAGGCTCTCGAGGATCGCCCACTCGCGCGGCAGCTTGTTCCGAGCCACGTGTTGCGTGGCCCACGCCCGTAAGGCGGCCAGGTCCGGATGTGCGTTTGGGTTGGGGACGATCAACGCGACGATCTCTTCCCCGTAGTGTGGGTCCGGCCGGCCCACGACGGCGACCTCACGCACGTCGGGATGCTCGGCGAGGACGGCCTCGAGTTCGGAGGGATAAACGTTGTAGCCCCCGCGGATGATCATGTCTTTCACGCGGTCGACGACGTAGAGGCGGCCCGTTTCGTCCAGGCGGCCGATGTCGCCGGTTCGCATCCACCCGTCGCCGAGCGCCAGGGCGGTTGCCGGCTTGTCGTCGAGGTAGCCCGACATCAGGTTGCGGCCGCGAACGCGCACTTCGCCCGTCTCTCCGGCCGCGACGTCGCGTCCGTTCTCGGCGGTCACACGGACTTCCACGCCGTGGGCTGGTCGACCGACGCTGTCGATGACGCGTTCGTCGGGCGGGGAGTTGATCGTGGAGAAGGTGGCCTCGGTCATTCCGTAGCCCTGGCGGATCTTGGCGCCGAGACGGCGCTCGGCGCGGTGCAGGATCTCCTCGGCGAGGGGGGAGCCGGCCGAGAGGCACCACCGAAGCGATTCGACCGTGGGTCCCTCGGGCAGCGCGGCCCACGCCGAGAACATCGTCGGCACGGCCGCGATCCAGGTTATCTTCTCGCGTCGGGCCAGTTCGAGGGTCTTTGCGGCGTCGAACCGGGGGACGAGCACGGCACAGCAGCCGGCTCGGAACGTCGCGAGCAGAACCATGCGGAGGCCGTAGGAGTGCGCGAGCGGCAGTACGCCGAGCACTCGGTCGTTCTCGCCGAGGCCGAGCGCGTGGTCGCCGATGCCTTGCGCGTGCGCGAGCAGGGTCTGATG
Source organism: Candidatus Binatia bacterium (assembly GCA_029243485.1). Classification (NCBI taxonomy): domain Bacteria; phylum Candidatus Binatota; class Binatia (SeqCode); species Binatia bacterium. The sequence goes on from JAQWRY010000028.1 coordinate 106,827, forward strand.
GGAGATGACGGCGCCCTTGGGCCGGCCCGTCGTGCCCGACGTGTACAGGATCATGGCGCCGCTTGTGGGATCGATCGATTCCGGAAGGTTGCCGGGCGCGGGGCCGTCGTCGGTGAGGTCGGCGATGGGGATTCGCCGGCGGGTGCCGGCGCTCGCTTCGGCGAGATCGGCGCGGCCCTCATCGTGTACGATCGCGGCGCAGTTGCTGTGTTCCAGACGGAACGCGATCTCGGCGGCGGCGGACAGGATGAGAATCGGGACTACGGTGGCCCCCGCGTACGCGATTCCGAACCACGCGGTGACGACGTCGAGGCCGTTGGTGGCGATGAGCGCGACCCGATCTCCCGGTTGGACTCCGGCGGCGCGCAGGCGGCCGGCGGCACGACGGGCGCTCGCGTCCAGTTCGGCGTAGGTCGCCCGGCGTGGTTCTTCCTCTGCCGAGAGCAGGGCGACGCGGTCGGGCCAGCGCGCGGCGGCGCTCGCCAGCAGCGCCCCGACGCCACGTGGATCGGTGGATACGGGCGGGGTTGTGAGGACTTCGCGAGACATCTCGATCCGGGCTACGACCCTTTCTCCGTAACGAATGACGTGCGCCGCGCGTAGTGGGGGTGACATGAGCGAGAGGATGCGAGGAAACAGGTCGAAGAGGCGCTGTGGCGCCGCGTGGATGGCTTTTCTGCTGGGCGCTTTCCTGGCGCCGGGCCCGTCGGTTGCGGCCGACGATGCCTATGCGCGGTTGCTGGCCCATCACGTTACGCCCGGGACCGTTTCGGGGATCCAGCTGAATCTCGTGGACTACCAGGGGGTGGCCGCGGACCCGGATTACCCCAAGGCGCTGGCCGATCTGGCGGCTGCGAAGCCTGGTGCCCTGGACGAGTCGGACCGCTTCCCGTTTTGGGTCAACGCCTACAACCTCCTGGCCATCAAGACCGTGCTCGATCGCTATCCGGTCAGCAGCATCAAAGATGGCGGGAACTTCCTGTTCCCGATCTGGAAGAAGAAGGTCGGGACGGCGGCGGGCAAGGAGTACTCCCTCGACGAGATCGAGCACGGGATCCTCCGCAAGGAGTTCTCCGAGCCCCGTGTCCACTTCGCCGTCGTCTGCGCTTCGCTGTCGTGCCCGGACCTGAGGCCCGAGCCCTACGAGGGGGCGCGGCTGGACGAACAGCTCGACGACCAGGCCGAGCGCTTCCTCGCGAACCGGACGAAGGGGCTCGTTCCTGGGGCCGACCGAAAGAGTGCGGAGGTCTCCTCGGTATTCAAGTGGTTCGGTGACGACTTCGAGGCTACCGGGGGCGTCGCTGGGTTCATCCGAGACCACGCCGCCCCGAAGACCCGGGCTGCGGTCGCGGACCTGAAGGACGACGGGCTCTCCTATCTCGACTACGACTGGACCCTGAACGACCAGGCGCGCGCCCGCTGAGCTTTGTCGCGGGCGAGCTTCCGGATAACGTCCGGACATGGATCGCACCGAACGAGAGCTCGCCCGGCTGGATCGGGCCCACCTGGTCCACGGGTTCGGCTCGCCGGCCCAGACCGACCGCGACGGCACCGTCCGGTTGGTGAAGGGACGGGGCATCCACGTGTGGGATTCCGAAGGGCGTCGCTACGTGGATGGGGTCTCATCGCTCTGGAACGTCAACGTGGGCCACGGTCGTCCGGAGATCGCGAGGGCGATCTCGCAGCAGACGCGGGCAATCGAGTACGCGCCGACTCTGATCGGGTTCTCTTCCGAGCCCGCGATCCGGCTCGCCGCCCGCATCGCGAAGATGGCCCCGAAGGGTCTCAACCGCGTGATGTTCACCGGCGGCGGCTCGGAGTCGAATGAGACGGTGATCCGGCTCGTGCGGCTTCTGGCGAGTCTGTCGGGCAAGCCGGGCAAGGTCGGGATCGTCGCGCTGACACGTGCCTACCACGGCTCGTCGACCGGAGCGGCAAGCCTCACGGGGCTCGAGAGCTTCCATCGCCACTACGAACCTCTGATGGAGGGGGTATTCCGGATGGCGCGGCCGGATTGCTACCGCTGCGAGCTCGGCAAGACCTATCCGCAGTGTGCACTCGCCTGTGCGGATGAGCTCGAGCGGTTGGTCGAACGCGAGGGCGCCGATCGGATCGGCGCCTTCATCTGCGAGCCCGTGCAGGGCGTCGGCGGGGTGATCCCTCCGCCGGCCGGCTGGCTCGCGCGCATTCGCGAGATTTGCGATAGGCACGACATCCTTCTCGTCGCCGACGAAGTCATCACCGGGTTTGGGCGCCTCGGGCGGAACTTCGGCGTGCAAGCGGCGAAGGTCGTCCCCGACATGATCGCTTTCGCGAAGGGGGTCACGAGTGGCTATGTCCCGCTCGGTGGGGTGATCCTGCACGAACGGCTCTACCAGATCATCCTGGATGCCGGTGAGGACTTCGTATTGCACCACGGCTACACGTACTCGGGTCACCCGGTCGCGTGTGCGGCCGGCCTCGCGAATCTCGACGTCCTCGAAGCCGAAGATCTGATCCCCGGCGTCCGTCGCAAGAGCAAACCCTTTGCGCGCGCGCTTGCCGGGTTGTCCCGTCATCCGATCGTCGGTGGGACGCGGACCGCCGGCCTGATGGGGGCGGTCGAGCTCGTACGCGATCGAGATTCACGCGAGCCCTTCGCCGACGCGGAGAAGGTCCCGTGGCGTGTGCGGCAGGCGGCGCTGCGCCGCGGCGTCCTCCTGCGCGCGGGCCTGAGCTTCGTGGTGGTCTGTCCGCCGTTCGTGATCACCGACGATCAAATCGATGATCTGATCGGGCGACTCGACGAGGCGATCGCCGAGGTCCAGGCCGAGCTCGGCTACGGATCGCGGCCCGGCTGATTCTCGATGCTCCTCCTTCTTCCGATCGTGCTCCTCGCCTACTTCGCCTGGCAGGGTGGACACGCGCTGGGCATCGTTTTCATCGTCGTCGGGCTGGGGATCGAGCTGACGTTGGTGCTTCGGATGGTGCGCGCCACGGTGGGTGGTGTCGGCGGTCACGCGGAATGGGTGCGTGACGTGTCGCGACGGCCGCGCCTCGCGCGCGACCCGATGTGGTCGTGGGCGACGGCGCTCGTCATCGTCGGCGGACTCTTGGCGGCATTCCTCTAGCGGTGGTTGAAGAAGTCGAAGGCCAGGTCGGCCGCGACAATCATCAAGAAGATCGCGAAGCTTCGAGACAACAACTCCTTGCTCATCCGGTTCGCGGTGCGAACGCCCATCGGTGACGTCAGCAGAACGGCGGGGGCCATGACGGCGACTGCCAGGACGTCGATGTAGCCGAGCGAGAAATGCGGCAGGTGGCTTGCGTGGATGCCGTTCACGACGGATCCGACCGCGCCGACCGAGGAGACGCTGAGCGCCGTCACCGTCGAGACGGCGAGCGCCCGGCGCAGCGGATAGCTGAGCGCGACGAGGGTCGGCGTCGTGAACGCGCCGCCGGAGATCCCGAGGGCGACGGAAAGTGCGCCGATGAAGGCGGCAATCAGCCACCGAACCGGGCCCGTGGGTACCTGCGAGCCGAAATGAAGCTTGTCGCGGCCGATCAGCATCTGCAGCGATTGGAGAAAGAGAACGATGGCGAACACGAGGATCAGAAGGTGGCCGGACACGAATCGCTGCACGGTGAGGCCGCCGAGGACGCCGACGAGGAGCGCCGGCACCCAGGTCTTTGCGAAATCGAGATCGAGATTGCCGGCCTGATGCTGCGCGCGGGCGGCGGAGATCGTTCCGGGGACGGCCACCGCGAGCGAGGTGCCGGCCGCCATGTGCATGACGAGCTCCGGAGCCACGCCGAACATCGGGAACAGGTAGAGGAAGAGGGGGACGCGCAGCAGCCCGCCGCCGATCCCGAATAGGCCGCCGGAAAAACCCGACGCGAGCCCGGATGCGAAGAGCGCACCTGCGTATACGAGATCCCCTTCCACCTTCGGCGTACTATGGCCGAATGCCCCGTTCGGGTCGAACCGGGAAGGGGTGTCCGAAACCGCGAAGTCGTGCCTCGAACTGCTGTTCGCCCGAGCCTAAGGAATCCAGTACAGTGCCAATCGCGAGAGACCGATTCGTATGTCCGAAGCATCAGCCAGGCTGTTCCTCACGACCCCCGAAGGGGATACACGTATCGTGCCTCTGGGAGACCTCACACGAATCGGTCGTGCGGCGAACAGCGATCTCGTCATCGAAGATTCGAGCGTCTCGCGCCGCCACGCACTGATCCAGCTTCAGGACGACGGGGGCCACATCCTCACCGATCTCGGAAGCGCCAATGGCACCACGGTCAACGACGAGCTGATCAGCCTCCCAGTGGTCCTTCGTGACGGCGACAGTGTCGGCATCGCGGGCTACCAGATCGTCTTCTCCGGGGAACGACCCGGGGATGCGGACGGGCAGTCCGGCGACACTCTGTTCAACACCGAAGACTCGACGGTCAACGAAGAGCGCGGTCACCGGCGACACCATCGGGTTCAGATCGTCGGCGGCGGTCCCGGGATGCTCGAGGTCCTCGGGCAGGTTCGGCAGGCGGCGTCGTCCAGCATCCCGGTGCTCATCACCGGCGAGACCGGGACGGGCAAGGAACTGGTTGCGCGCTCCATCCACCAGGGCGGCTCGCGGGCCTCGCAGGTGTTCGTTCCGATCAACTGTTCGGCCTTGCCCGAGGCCCTGCTCGAGAGTGAGCTGTTCGGTCACCGGCGGGGGGCCTTTACCGGCGCTCAGCAGGACCGCGCGGGCCTCTTTGAAGCCGCAAAAGGCGGAACGGTCTTCCTCGACGAGGTCGGGGAACTACCCATCCAAATGCAGCCGAAGCTTCTGCGATTCCTGCAGGACGGCGAGGTTCGTCGTGTGGGCGACGTCGAGCCACGGCACGTCGATGTGCGCGTGATTTCCGCGACGAACCGTGACCTCAAGAGTGAGATCGAGCGCGAGGCCTTCCGCGAGGATCTCTACTTCCGCCTGAGCACGTTCACGATCGAGTTGCCGCCGTTGCGCGCTCGCCCCGAAGACATCGCTCTCCTGGCCGAGCGGCTCCTGCGCACGCAGGCGGAATTGCAGAAGAAGAGGGTGCGGGGCATCGAGCCCGCCGCCCTGGAGGCCCTCGGTCGGTATGATTGGCCCGGGAACGTGCGCGAACTCGAGAACGAGCTCGCCCGCGCTGTGGCGATTCTTCACGAGGGTGATCGGATCACGCTGTCGACGCTCTCTCCGCGGGTCTCGGGGCCACAGCCCGACGCGGCGAGCACGGGCGACGCGACGCCACCTCCTGCCACCGATCACCCAACCGAGCTACGCGGTGCGATGACGGATTTTGAGCGCACGCACATTGCCGAGGTGCTGGAGCAGAACGGGGGCAACGTTTCGAAGGCCGCCCAAGCTCTGGGCCTCTCCCGTGGAGGACTCCACAAGAAGCTGAAGGAGCTGGGGCTGCGGTAGTCCGGTCCGCGCCGGAATCTGAACTTCGGGCTCAGGACACTAGCGAGGATCCCGAACCTTCCTGCTAGAGTACGGCCGGTGAACGAGAGCACCCTCCGTAAGCTGCTGGGGACCGACCTGGCCGAGGCCTCGGGTTCCGATCTCCGCGGAACCCTCGGTGCCGGGGTGACATTGTCGGATACTGAAGCCGACGTCGACCCTGACGCGCTGACGCTGGTCCTCGATGGCCAGGGAGTCTCGACGGGCGAGGATGGGATCGAACCGCTCGGCGAGTCGCACCTCATCGATACCGGCTACGAGCTCGTCGAGGAGGTCGGGCGGGGCGGCATGAACGTCGTCTTCCGGGCTCGCCAGATGGGCTTGGAGCGTGAGGTGGCGGTGAAGCGCCTGCGCTCGAAGAGGCGCGCCAGCCGTTCCGCGCGTTGGGCGTTCCTCTCCGAGGCGGCCGTGACCGCGCAACTCGATCATCCGAACGTCATCTCGATCTACGGCATGTCGGTCGATGCCGCCGGGGACGTCGCGCTCGCGATGAAGCTCATGCGCGGGAAGTCCTGGTCGCACCGTCTCCGCCAGGATTTCGCTGGGCACGAACCCGGGAGCCCGCCTCCGAAGCTCGACGAGAACCTTCAGGTGCTGCTGGGTGTGGCGAACGCGATTGCGTTCGCGCACAGCCGCGGCGTGCTACATCGCGACCTGAAACCCGAGAACGTCATGATCGGCGACTTCGGAGAAGTGCTCGTCGTCGACTGGGGTCTCGCCGTCCGCTTTTCGGACACCGATATGGGCGTCCGGGCGCCCCACAAGTCGGGAGTACGGCGAACCGCCGGGACCCCGGTCTACATGGCGCCCGAGATGGTCGAGGCGACCGGTGATGGCCTCGGTCCCTGGACCGACGTTTATCTGCTCGGAGGACTGCTGCACGAAATCCTCACGGGTCGTCCGCCGCACAAGGGTTCGAAGCTGCTCGATGTGCTCCTCTCCGCGTTCGACTCGTCGCCCCCGATCTTCGCGGCCGAGGTTCCGGTCGAGCTGCAGGACGTGTGTCGCCGCGCGCTCGCGCGGGAACCCGCCGATCGATACGCGACCGTGGTCGAGTTCCGCGATGCGGTTCGCGAGTACCTTGCGCACAGCGAGAGCCTACGAATCTGTCAGCGGTCGGCGCTTCGCCTGGCGGAGGCTCGAGAGACGCTCGAATCCGGGATCGACGTCGAGAATCGTGCGCAGGTGTACTCGGAGCTCCGTGACGTCATCGCCGGTTTCGCCGCGGCTCGCGATGTGTGGGACGAGAACCGGGTGGCGACCGAGGGGGAGTCCGATGCGCGCCTGCTCCTCGCGCAATCTGCTCTGGAGATGGGCGAGCTCGGGACCGCGGAGTCGGCGCTGCGCGGGCAGTCCAGTGACGAGGCCGAGACGCTCCGGGTTCAGATCGGCGACACCGCGCTTACGCGAGAACGGACGCTGCGAACGACCCGCCACGTCAGTGTTTCCCTGCTCCTGCTCCAGCTGGCGATTGGCCTCGCGCTCGCGTTCTGGGGTTTCTTCGAGCTGCGCGCGTACCACCACGAGGTCGAGGTCGCGGAGTTGAAACGGCTCACGCCGCTTGCCGCGCTGATCGTGAAGGGCGCCAGGACGACCGACTCCGCCGAGCTGAATCCCCTGATCGCTCGGATCGTTCGTGACATGGCGAGCCAGGGGCCCCTGCGGCTGACGGTCACGGATCCAAGCGGCGACGTCGTCGCCGATTCGGAAGCGGATCCGTCCGAGCTCCCGAATCATGCCACACGGCCCGAATTCATAGCGGCTGCTCGGCTAGGAGCAGGCACCTCGACACGGATGAGCAACACGCTGCATGAGGAGATGGTCTACTTTGCGCTGCCGGTCCGGGATGCGGCCGGGGAGCCAATACTGTTCGTGCGGGCCGCGCTACCGCTGGACTTCGTGACCACGAAGCTCCGGGCGCTCGTGGCGGCGGTGGGTGTGTCGTTTCTCGTCTCGATCGTGGCGATGTGCCTGGTCACGATGCTGCTGACTCGACATCTGACGCGCGCGATCGAGCGAATTCGTTAGCGGCCGGATCGACCTGGCGTCGCTCCGAGAAGCGTGCCGCGGATGTACTTGCCGGCGGGTTTCCGCGATAAGCGGGCATGAGATCCGAGCGACACAAGGTCGTCCTCGCGCGCCACGGTGAAACCGAGTGGAGCAAAGCGTGGAAGCACACCTCGTACACCGACATCCCGCTGACGGAGAACGGCCGTGCGCGCGCCGAGTCTCTCGTGACGCAGATGGCGAAGTGGGAGCCCGTTCTGGTTTTGTCGAGCCCGCTGGTCCGAGCGTTCGAGACCTGCCGGATCGCTGGCCTCGCAGACCGCGCTGAGATCGAGCCGGATCTGGTCGAGTGGAACTACGGCGAGTATGAGGGCATCACGACGGCGGAGATCCGCAAGACGGTCCCCGGCTGGACGGTATTCAGCCACCCCTCGCCCGGGGGAGAGACGGCGGAACAGGTGGCGGAGCGGGTCGATCGCGTGATCGCCCGCGCGCGAGCCGCCGATGGCGACGTCGTGCTCTTCGCGCACGGCCACGTCCTGCGCGTATTGACGGCCCGCTGGCTCGAGCTCGACCCCCGGATGGGAAAGCACTTCGTACTCTCCACCGGAACGGTGTCCGTTCTGGGGTGGGAACGCGACACACCGGCGCTCGAACTCTGGAACAGCGGCGGCTGAGCGCGCGGCCGGGCCGGCCCGTGGTCAGCGCGCGAGGCGCGCGATCAGTTCCATGGCCTCGGGCTGTGCGGCGTGGACCGTCAGGCCGGTCGCGCCGGAGTCCTGCCATGCGCGGAACTTGGCCGTGATGCGTGTCTCGTCGCCGATCATCGCGCCCTCGTCTAGGTACTCGTCGGGAACCGCGTCGACGGCCTCCTGCCGTTTCCCGGCGAGGAAGAGCTCCTGAATTCGGGTCGCGGCTTCGGCGAAGCCACGGCGTTCCATCTGGTCTTTGTGGAAATTCTTCTTCTCGTGGCCCATTCCGCCGACGTAGAGCGCCGTGACCGGCTTCATTGCGGCGAGTGCGCCTTTGACGTCGTCGGTGATGGAGATCTGGGATTGGGCCTGGATCTCGAAGTTCGCGAACGACTTTCCGTTGCCCGCGCGACGGAATCCCTCTTCCAGCCACGGCCGGTAGACCTTCATCATGCCCGGCACGAAGCCCATGGGCAGCCAGCCATCGGCGATCTCGGCGGTGAGTTTCACCATCGCTTCGTTGCCGGTGGCGAGCCAGATGGGGAGGTCCGGGTTCATGTGCAGGATCGACTTCAGCGGTTTCCCGATGCCGAGAGCGCCGTCCCCTTTGAACGGAAGCTGAAACTCCCGTCCGTCGTGCTCGACCGGTCCCTCGCGGCGGAACACCTTGCGCATGATCTCGACGTAGTCGCGCATCCGGTAGTACGGCTTACCCCACGGCTGACCGTACCAACCCTCGACGATCTGGGGTCCCGACACCCCGAGGCCGGCGATCGCGCGGCCGCGTCCGGCCAACTCGTCGATCGTTCCCATCTGCATCGCAGTCATCGCCGGCGTGCGTCCGGCGAGTTGGGCGATGCCGGTTCCGAGCCGGAGCTTCTCCGTCTTGCCGGCGAGGAAGGCGAGGGGAGTGATCGCATCGGAGCCGTACGCCTCGGCGCTCCATACCGAATCGAACCCGAGACGTTCGGCGTGTTGGATCCTCTCGACGGGGATGTCGAAGCGCGCGCCGGAGTAGTTGAGGAAGAAGCCGAGTTTCATGGGAGTCTCCTATTCGTCCCGGTCAGTTCGCGCTCGCGCTCGCGAAGGCGGCCCGGGCTGCGATCCCGAGCGAGAGGAGTACGAGAATCGCGGCGACGAACGCCGGCGCGAATCCGAAGACGCCGGCGAGGCTCGCTTCGCCGAATCGATTCGCTCCCATGCTGAGGGCGCGGTTCGGAGCCAGCGGCCCGAACGCGTAGAAGCCGACGTTTCCCCAGGCCGTGAAGAGGAGGCCCCAGGACACCCACTTCGCTGCGCGCAGCGAGAGCGACAACGTAGGCAGGGCCAGGGCGACGGCGACGACCATCAGGCCGTTCAGGATGGAGCCCGTGTGGGCGACGGCCCAGCCACGCGGTGTTCCGGGGATCGATGCGGCGACCGCCGGGAACGGCCAGATGTCGATCGCTTCCAGGAGAGAGAAGCCGAGCAGGAACCCGAACAGCATCCCGGCGATCATCACTAGGAAGCCGTGGCCGAGCATCATCGCCTGGATCCGTTTGGTGTCCGCGTCCATCCGAGCCTCCTTCGCTGCAAAGGAGCGGCACCGTATCAATCCGTCGGCGGGAAGCGAACCTTCCCGACCACCTAGTGCACGGCCTAGTCGAGCACGGCCGCGGGGCCCGGCTTCAGAACACCGCCTGAGTCGAAGAGGCCCCAGTGCGAGCTGACGCCGTCCCATTCGGTGTCGTCCTTCCACGGCTCGTCGAAGGCGGCGAACCTCGCTAGACCGACGTCCTCGTGCTCGCTCCAGGCGAGCACTTCGGTGAGGTGGCGCTCCTGGTTCTCAGGTGTCGCGACGGCGAGTCCGCTCACGAACCACCCGTGGTCGGTGCCGCCAGGCTTGTCGAATCGGCCGGCCCGGCCGCGTGGAGGTTCAGGGTCGATCCGAAAAGGTCGCCTGGGCGCGGCGCGTTCTGTCCGGTTCGCATTGCGGCGTGCGTTGTCTCGGCAATCGAAGCCTGGCAGTATACGAAATGAGGCCGACACGAGCCTCCAAGAGGAGAGAATCGATGACTCGCTGGAACGTATCGGGATGGATGGCGGCCGTACTGGTCGGAGGGACGATGTTGGCCGGGTGTACTGCAATCAAACGCGACAACGCCCTGCAGACGGAGCGCACGCTCGCCGCGGCGGGCTTTCAGATGAAGTTCGCCGATGACTCCGGCAAGCTCTCGAACGCTGGCCAGATCCAGCCGCAGCGCACGCTGGTGACGCAGAGCCTCGATGGCGAGGCACGCTTCGTTTATGCCGACGCCGAGTTCTGCAAATGCGTCTACGTCGGAACCCCACGCGCATATCAGCAGTACCAGAAGCTCGCGATCCAGCAGCAAATCTCGCAGGCCCGTCTGTCGGCCGCTCAGGCGCAGGCGAGTGCGGCGATGAACTGGGGCATGTGGGGCGGCTGGGGTCCCTGGTACTGACGGAGCTCTCTCCGAAAAGGAAGCGCGCGCCGCCCTTTGGTGTGGCCAGGCTGAAGCCATGATGGAACAGCGCGCGTTTCTTCGGATGGGGCTGGGCGGCGCGGTGCAGTCACGGTTCTCTCCGCGGGCCCCCGTGGCTGGCTTGCATTGCGAACGCCGCCGCAGCAGCGGGCGAAGGTCGCTTTGGGCCGGTCTTGGTGCCCGACGAGAACGGCATCCGGTTGCCGCGAGGCTGCAAGTCGCGGTTGTTGATTCGTTCCCCGGTGCTCAGCTCAGTGGCGTCGACAACATTGATGGGAGCCGCAGCGGTGATCTGATCATCGCGCAAGACGGCGGGAACATGGAACTCGTGGTGATTACGCCGCTCCTCATCGGAAGAGCTTCTCTAAGGTCTCCGTTTTGTGGTCTCCGCTCGTGGGACGGAGGTCGGTGTTCGATGCCCCGGCGTACGACTCGAGGCCGAGTGCCTCGCGGAACTCTCCGGACGCGTCGCGTGTGCCGTCATCGAGGGGGATGCCGCTGGCATCCGCGGTGCGAACCAGGCCGTTGAAGATGCCGACGATCCCTGCGGCCTCGACGAACCCGGCGGGGCCGACGGCTTCGATCAGTGCGTCTCGTGCCCCGCCGGCGTCTTCCCCCTTCGAGACGGCTTCACCGAAGCGAACGATCTCCTCGCCGTGCGGTAGGCCTCCACTCCCACCGCGGCCCACGGTCGCGTCCAGCGTAGCGTTCTCACCGATTGCCTCGCTGCTCGCACGGAGCAGCGTCACATGGGAGGTCGTTCAATAGAAGCACTCGTTCACGGAGGAGACGCGTGCGGCCAGGAGCTCGACCTGCGGGCGGCTGAGGGGGCCGTCTTCCCACACCATCTCGAAGAAGCTCTGTGGGCCGCCGTACATCGTCATGACGATCCCGAAGAACATCGCGTTTTGCGCGGGCACGAGACTGAGCGCGCGCCCGACGTTTGGTCCTTGCCACGGGTCCTGCAGCGGCACGTACGCGCCCGCGTCGACGGTCTGTTCGTTCTTTACGCCGTCGGGTTCGCCGGCCTGCGGTTCCGGGAGGGGCTCGCAGGGGACGCCTAGTGCCTCGGCAAACGTGTCGATCGCGCAGGTCGTGGCGACCAGCGCGGCGATCTCGACGTACGCCGCATCGCCGAGTTCCGAAATCTTTGGCTCGGCCCACGCTCGATCGATCTTGTGTGCGTCGGCGGCAATCGTCCGCGCGACCTCGACCGCTGCCGCTGGCAGGAGATCGCCGGCGTCGGGGAGGCCGTCGCGCAGCCACGGTGGATTTCTACGCTGACGGCGGGCCTCGCGCGCCTGCGTCGCGAGCGCGACGCGTTGGGCGCCGGTCCACGCGCAGCCTGCCGCGGCAATCATGTCCCACGCAGCACGCTGCGCCGCAATGATGTCTGCCCGCACCGGATGCGCGAGACCGCGGTAAGCGAACCGCTCCACGCCGCGTAGGCTATACCGAACCGGGCTACGAAGCGAGGCAGGAAAGAATCCTGGGGGCCTTACGCATCTCCCTCGAGAGTGCGCAGGAACTCGCTCAGGCCGTAGCCGACCTGGCCATCGAGCGTCCATTCCGTCATGCCTTCGCCGATCTGGGTGGTCATGCCGCCCCGTCGGTTCCGGAGCGGGATGAATCCCAGCACCTTGCCGTCGATGTGCAGCTCTTCGCCGCTTCCCGTTTTGACGTCGGCGCGCACCGTGCGGTGGAACGGGGTGCCTTCCTCGTACTCGGCGGTGACGTCCGCGTAGACGAGCGGTTCCAGCTTGTCGCCTCGGATCATGACGCCGCCGCGGCGGATGTTGTCCTCATCTCTCTTGATGACGGAGACCATGAGACCGAGATCCGGCCCGAAGTTCATGGTGAGCCACTCGTACGCCGCGATCGACTGCCAGTAGCGCGGGCCCCAGGAGTGATCGCGGAGGCCATGGCCGGACAGGTGGATGGTCTCGCCGTCGACTTTGAGCGTTCCGGAGACGGCCATGTGTTGCTCGTAGTGCGCCTTGCCGAACTGTTCCTCCGCCGGTCGGTCGGCCTCCTTCTTGTCCTTCGAGCCGCCGTACATCGCGCCGACCGCGTCGTGGACGAGGTCGAGCTCGATCTTCTTCGGGGTGTTTTGGGTGAAGGCGGCCTTGGGGTCGGTGAGGACGCGCGGTTCCTTCAGGTCCAGAACCGAACCGCGGTAGGTCGTGCGGAGCCTTTGTGCCGGCTCGATCACTTCGAACTTGAGGCCGCCGGCATCAAATGCGTCGTTGTTGGGGATCTCGGCGCGTTTGAACATGAACATGGCCGTGCCGTCGGGGCGGTACAGCGCCACCGTCATCTCCGCGCGTCCCTCGTTGGCGCGGTTGCCCAGGCGGACGAATCCGCCCATGCGCTTCGTCGGGTCGAAGAAGTTGAAGTACATCGACTCGTTGAAGTTGGTTTCGGCCCCGAGCGGGTGTGTGTAGTCGTCTTCGGGGACGAGGTTTCCGATGATCTTCGCCATGGTGCTTCTCCGTTGGATGAGGGCGGGGAAGGCCGCAGACCCACTGTCGGGGTGGGCGGACCTGGTTGTCAAATTCGGGGCTCGTATTGACGCGCCGGGAAGCGTTTCGGAGAGTGACGCATGGTGGTTCGGGGCGTATTGATCTTGGCGGTGGGGGTTCTCCTCGTCGGCTGCGTCCGTGCGCCGGACTCGTTGACCGTCGCCATGGCGCTCCTCCCGAGTGAGCTCGCGCCGTACCGGGCCATCCTCGCGGACTTTGAGAAGGCGACCGGGACGCGGGTCGTTCTCGTCCCGCAGCAGTATCCGGACATCCGGCGGGCGCTGGCCGCGGAGGCCGCGGCCGGGGAGGGGACTCTCGATCTAGTCGAGCTCGATGTCTACTCGCTCGCACCGGCCGCGAGCCAGGTGCGGCTGCTCGCCATGGACGGACTCGGCACGGAAGTGGACGCCCTCGAGCCTCAGACCGTGCGCGCCGGGACGATCGATGGACTGCGCTTCCTGCCACACCGCGTCTCCTGGCAGGCGCTCGTCTACGATCACTCCGTGCTCGGCGCGCCCCCCGCGACGTGGGAAGAACTCCTGGCGGTGGCGCGGGCGCATCCCGGGAAGATCGGGTTGAAGGGCGCCCTCTACGAGGGCCTTACGTGCGACGTCCTGCCGTTCGTCTGGGCCGCGGGGGGTTCCGGCGCCGATCTCGGCGACGCCGGCGCACAGAAGGCGTTCGAGCTCTTCTCGGCGCTCGCTCCGTACCTCGATCCGCGCAGCGCGGTGTTCAAGGAGGCGACGATCGCCGAGGCTATGGCGCGGGGGGAACTCGTGCTGCACCTGAATTGGCCGTTCGTGATGTCGCTGTACGCGAGTGAAGACCTCGCACCAGAGCGGTTTCGTGCGGCACCGCTGCCGCTGGGGCCGGACGGACGTGCCACCGTTCTCGGTGGCGGCTATATCGCGATTCCGGTCAACGCACCGCACGCGGACGAGGCCCTCGCGCTGGCTCGGTTCCTCCTCGCGCAAAAAACCCAGGAACGCTTCGCGCGAGAGTTGGGGTGGTTCTCGGCCCGGCGCGACATTCCATTCGGGGGTGGCTCGCCGCTTCTTGCCGGCTACGCCGACATGCGTTCCGAGGTTCGGCCTCGGCCTGAGCGCGCGGATTACCCGGAGATCAGTCGTCAGTGGCAACGCGCGTTTCGACGCGTTGCGTTCGAGGGTGTCGCACCGGAGCGCGCGCTGCGCGAAGGGCAGGCGGCCCTCGAAGCGAATGCCGACGCGCGGGGGAGTGCCGAATGAGAGCATGGCTTCTCGCCGTCCCGCTGCTGGTCTATCTGGCCGTCTTCCTGGTCTATCCGATGGGTGAGGCGGTTCGCTTGGCCTTCACGGATTCGGTCTCGGGGAGCTTTCCGAGCCTCGCGAGCTTCCGCATCCTTGCAGACGACCGGCTCTTTCGGGACGCGCTCGTGGTCAATCTTCTCTTGCCGATGGTCGCGGTCGCGCTCGAGGTGGTCGCGGGCCTCGGCCTCGCGCTGCTTCTTGCGGAGCGTCTGCCGGCGCGCCGACTTCTCCGGGCCGCCGTGCTCCTTCCCTTTGCTCTGCCGGAGATCGTCTTCCTGACGATCTTGCGGAACGTTCTGACCCCGCGGGGCTATCTGAACGGGGCCTTCGCGATGGTGGGCGTCGCGCCTGTCGATCTCTTGTCACCCGGAACCGCGTCGAGTTTCGTTTCGGTTGCCTTCGTCGATGCCTGGAGGACCACGCCGGTCGTTTTTCTGATCTTGCTCGGCGCGCTCGCTGCGCTTCCTGCGGAGATCGGCCAGGCGGCCCGCGTCGACGGCGCATCGAGCTGGAGGCGGTTCTGGCACGTGACCCTTCCGCTTCTGCGACCGGCCCTCGTCGCCGCCATTCTGCTCCGGGGACTCGATGCGCTCCGGCTCTTCGCGGCACCGCTCGTCCTGACCGGGGTCGAAGGGGTGCCGGTGCTTTCGACCTACGCCTATCACCAATGGTCGGATTACGGGGACGACGGGGCGGCCGCGGCGGCGTCGGTCGTGCTGGCGCTCCTGTGTCTTCTCGCGAGCGCGCCGCTTCTGCGGCGGCGGGTGACGGCGTGAAGAGACAGCTCCTCGTCGGGGTCGCGTTCGCGATCGCCACGGTGAACCTCTTGCCGCTGTGGCTCGTCGTGAAGCAGGCCGTCACGCCGGAGGGGGAGAGCTTCGCGTGGCCGCCGACCTGGGTGCCGCACGAGTTCACGCTCGCAAACTTCGGCGCAGCGGCAGATGCTGTGCCGCTGGGGCAGGGGCTCGCTCTGAGCCTCTCGGTCGCTCTCGCCACCGTCGTCTCGGCGCTCGCGATCGCGTTGCCGGCCGCCTGGCTCGCGGCTCGCCGCGAGAAGGCCGGCACGAGACTCGATGGCGTGATGGTGGTCGCCCGCCTGTTCCCGACGATCGCCATCGCGGTGCCCTTGGCCGTGATCTTCGTGCGGTTCGGGCTCTACAACGACCCGAATGGCGTCGGGCTGTGGTTCGCCCACACGTTGCTGGGCCTTCCGTTCGCGTTCCTCATTCTCCGTGCGGCGTTTCGCGGTGTGCCGACTGAGTTGGAAGACGCGGCCCTCCTCGACGGAGCCAGCGCGTGGAGCTCTTTCCTTCGGGTCAGTCTGCCGCTCGTCCGCCCGTCTCTTGGGGCGGCGGCGATGTTGGTTTTCCTCGTCTCGTGGGACGAGTTCGCGTACGCGCTTCTCCTGCAGGTGACCAATCGGACGTTGCCTCCGTTGCTCTACTACCTGTCGGCCTTCGGCTATCCGGGGCTGTCCAGCGCGGTTGCGGTTCTGATGTTGCTGCCGGCCGTGGTGATCCTGCTCTTGCTCGAGCCAGCTCTCCGTTCGGGAGTGTTGGCAGGAAGTGGTCGCTGATGGCACGCGCGCGAATCGAGGGTCTCACGAAACGCTACGGTGATGCCGTCGTTTTGGACGACTTCTCGCTCGACATCGCAGACGGCGAACTCGTCGTGGTCGTGGGGCCGTCGGGTTGCGGGAAATCCACGCTACTACGTCTCCTCGCCGGCCTCGATGAGCAGAGTGCCGGAGAGATCCATCTCGGCGATCGGCGGGTCGATGGGCTCGCGCCACAGCACCGCGACGTGGCCATGGTCTTCCAGAACTACGCGCTCTATCCGCACATGACTGTTCGCGGGAACGTGGAGTTTCCCCTGCGGATGCGGGGAGTGGGGAAGCGGGAGCGTCGGGTGCGCGCCGAGGAGGTCGCCGAACTCCTCGAGATCGGCGAATTCCTGGACCGAAGGCCCGCAGCGTTGTCCGGGGGCCAGCGGCAGCGGGTCGCGCTGGCGCGCGCGCTGGTCCGCGAGCCGGACCTTTTTCTGCTCGACGAGCCGCTGTCGAATCTCGACGCGCGCTTGCGCACAGACGTTCGCCAGCACATCCGGGATCTCCAGCGTCGGCTCGGCGTTACCACTCTCTACGTGACGCACGACCAGACCGAGGCGATGACGCTGGGGCATCGGGTCGTGGTCCTCGATCACGGCCGGACGCAGATGGTGGCGCCTCCGCTAGTCGCGTACGAGCGGCCCGAGAACGCGTTCGTCGCGGGATTTCTCGGGGCGCCGGCCATGAACCTCGTTCCCGGTCGGGTCGATGGCGGCACTCTTCGGTTGGGCGAGCAGAGCCTCGAGTTGCCGGCGGCGCTTGCCGAGGTACTCGCGACCGGCGTTGTCACCGTGGGCGTTCGACCGGAGGCGTTCGGGCCGAGCGTCGACGGCAGCCCCGACGTGCTCGCGCAGCCCAAGCCCGCGACGGTCGAGGCCCTCGGGAGTGAGACGCTTCTCGCGGCTACGCTCGCGGACCGGGACATCGCGATCCGTCTCCCCGGGAATGTGGAGACGGCCGCGGAGTCGTTTTCAGCTCCCATCGACGCGCTGCACTTCTTCTCTCCGGTGGATGGACGGCGGCTCGCGCCGTGAGCGCGCCACGGGCGGAACCGGACTCCGTTGAGAACCACGAGTTCGTTCGCGCTCCGAATCGGGCGCTCCTTCGTCTGGCGTTCCCGGTTCTGTTCTCCCTGATCGCCGAGCCTCTTACGGGCATCGCCGACACCGCATTCGTCGCCCGTCTTGGTTCGACCCCTCTCGCGGCGCTCGGCGTCGCGGTGACGCTCCTGAGCAGTCTGTTCTGGGTGTTCAATTTTCTGGGCATTGGGACGCAGACGGCCGTCGCGCAGGCGTTTGGTCGCGGCGAGTTGTCGACTGCGCGGGAAGCCGGCACGTCGGCGGCCGTCTTGGCGGTCGCCCTCGGTACGACGATGGCGCTGCTCGCCTGGCCGTGGCTCGATTCCCTCGCCTCGTTCATGGGCGCTGACGGGCCGATGGCCGACGACGCGGTCGCCTACCTTGGGATCCGTTTCCTTGCGGCGCCAGCGATTCTCGCGACGATGGCGGCCTTCGGCGCGTTGCGCGGCCTCCAGGACATGCGGACGCCCTTCTTGATCGCTGTCAGCCTGAACGTGGTGAACATCGCGCTCGATGGTGTCCTGATCTTCGGCCTGGGACCGGTCCCGGCGTTCGGCCTGCGCGGCGCCGCCTGGGCGACGGTAGCGAGTCAGTGGTTCGGCGCGACGTGGGCACTTCTTGCAGCGCGTTCCGCGCTTGGTGGGATGGCGCCGCTACGCCTTGCCCCTGTCACGGCCTTGCTCGTCGTGGGACGCGATCTCGCTGCTCGTACGGGGCTGCTCCTGGTGTTCCTTCTTCTCGCCACCCGGGCGGCAACGCAGATCGGGCCGCATGAGGGCGCCGCGCAGCAGGCGGTGCGGCAGGTCTGGATGCTGGCGGCGTTCCTCCTCGATGCGTTTGCTGCGAGTGCGCAAAGCCTGATCGGCTTCTTCGTAGGAGCTGGCGACCGTGCTCTGGCGCGACGGGTGGCGCGGGTCGCCTGTGCGTGGGGCCTTGGTGCCGGGGTCGGGGTCACGGTGCTCTTCGGCCTCGCCGAAAGCCAGATCGCGTGGCTTCTCGTTCCGGTGGAAGCGAGGGAGGCGTTCGCCGCCGTGTGGTTCGTCGCGATCGTCGCGCAGCCGTTGAACGCTCTTGCGTTCGTGACCGACGGTATCCACTGGGGGACGGGGGACTACCGGTACCTGCGCAACGTCATGGTCCTGGCGAGTGGCGTCGGTGCGCTGGTCCTCGCACTGCTCGATCGAAGCGAGGCGGGTGCCTTCGTTTGGGTCTGGATAGTCACTGACGTGTGGATCGGTGTTCGCGCGTCGTTCGGGCTCCTGCGCGTCTGGCCTGGGATCGGACGGGCGCCCCTTCGCGAAATGGGATGAGCCGGCTCAGGATGCCTCGGAGGGGCTCGAACCGCTGAGCAGGTCGGTGTGTAGGTTGCTGGTAGCGCCGCTCGGTCGAGCACAGGAGAGTCGGTCTCCGACGGCGAGAACCTCGCCGGCGGTCGCGACGAGTACGGAGTCGCCGCGCCGAAGCGCGATCGCGAACTCGCCTTCCGCGTACGGCAGCTCGGAGAGCTTACGACCCTTCCACTCCGCCGCCTCGACCTCGTGTTCCACGGTCTCCAGCCGGCCGAGGCGCACGAGCCTATTGGCCTCATCGACGCCCGGGAAGTTGCCGGGGAAGAGCTGGGAGTCGTCGTCCTCGCTGTTTTCATGAATGGCGAGAACGCGCTCGACCAAGAGGTTCTCGTGAACGCGTTTCGCAGCGAGCTCGTTCAGAGAGGCGTTCGTGGTGATCGCGAGCACGGTATCGGCGTAGCGTCCGCCGGCTCGCTCGAGGTCGTCGAGCGAGAAGGCGTCGCCGGTAATTGCGACGAGGCCTTCGCTCTGGGCGGCGCGGCACAGCGATGGGTTGCGGTCGACGAGGACGACGTTTCGCCCGAGATCGACCAGCGTTCGCGCAACCAGACGCGAGAAGCGGCTTGCGCCGATGACGAGTGTCCCCTGCAACGAGGGGAAGTCGATTTTCAGCAGGTTGGCGAGCGGTCGTGCGGTGAGGCCTTGGAGGGTCACGGTCGCGGCGACAGTGACAAAGACCAGGGCTTCGAGAGAAGCGCCTCCGGGGATCTCGGCCTCGTCCAGAAGGTTGTGGAAGAAGCCGGCGACGGCGGCCGCGACGATGCCGCGCGGACAGATCCACGCGACGAAGGCGCGCTCCTTCCAGGACAGGTCGCTGCCGATGGTCGAGAGAAAGACGCCCAGGGGGCGCGCCACCCAGGCGACGAGTGCGACGACGAGCAGCCCGTCCCAGCCGAGCGCGGTGACCTCGGACAGACTCAGGTCGGCAGCGAGGACCACGAAGAGGAACGACAGAAGGATCAACGTGAGCGTTTCTTTGAACTCACGAAGTCGGCCCACGTCCGGAACCGATCGATTCGCCATCGTGATGCCCTGGGCGACCGCGGCCATCAGGCCGGCTTCCGCCGAGATGCGGCTCGCGAGTGCGGCGACGACGACGGCGATACCGAGAACGCTCGGGTTCACGAGATCCTCGGGGATCCATCGTCGTTTCATGATCTCAGCGAGGATCCAGCCGGCGGCGAAGCCGACCGCGCCTCCCAGTGCCAGGCGGAATACGACGAGCCCGCCAGAGACCACCAGGTCGTGTTGGCCGATGACCCACTCCGCTGCGACCAGAGCGACGATTGCTCCGATGGGGTCGATCAGTACGCCCTCGCTCACGAGCAGCTCGCGCACACGCCGAGCGAGCTTGATCCGGGAGAGGAGGGGCTTCACGACCGTCGGGCCCGTCACGATCATGAGGGAGCCGTAGAGGATCGCTACGGATCCGGGCATGTCGAGGATGGCGTACGCGGCGAGTGTGCCGACGAGCATCGAGAGTGCCGCTCCGAGGGTCAGGAGGAGCAGGAGGCTCTTTTGCTGTGCCCGGAGCCGATTGATGTCGAGGGCGAGCCCGCCTTCGAAGAGGATCACGATGACGGCGAGCGTCACCAGGTCGGCCCGGCCGGCCCCGAAGGCTCCCGGGTCGAGCCAGCCCAGGACGTCGGGCCCCAGCAGGGTCCCCGCCACCAGGAGAAGGACGATGCTCGGAATCGCCATCCGGGCTGCGAGAACCTGGGCGAACATGCCGGCAGCGAGGGCGATGGCGGCGTTTGCGAACCCCAGGTCCTTCACTGTCGCCCGTTTCGCGCGCTGGGTCGCTTCGCCTGCATCGTCGTGGCCATCCTGGTCCGCTAGTCCTCGAAAAGTATCGGTTATCGGCCGATCTGCCGATCGTCCTTCCGCGTCCGCCTGATAGGGGCTAAGATCTCCCGTTGCAATCATGTCTCGTCTCCTGATCGTCGCCAACCGTCTCCCGATCGCCGTTTCCCGTGTCGATGGGGAACTCCATGTGGAGCGCAGCCCCGGGGGCCTCGCCACCGGTCTGTCAGGCCCGCATTCCAAGTCCGACGCCCTGTGGATCGGCTGGCCCGGGGACATTCAAGACGTCACCGATGAGGAGCGGGAGAGCCTGGGTAAGCGTCTGGACGAGCTTCGGGCGATACCGGTCTGGATCCCGCCGAACGACCTGAGGGAGTTCTACGAGGGATTCTCGAACGGCGCCCTGTGGCCGCTCTTCCACCATCTCCTCGATCAGATGCCGCTGCACGTCCAGGGTTGGGAGGCGTACGAGCGCGCGAATGGGCAGTTCGCCGACGAGGTCTGCCGCCACTACAACGACGGCGACCTGATCTGGGTGCACGACTACCAGCTCATGTTGCTCCCGCAGATGCTCCGCGATCGGCTTCCGGACGCCCGGATCGGGTTCTTCCTGCACATCCCGTTCCCGGCCTCCGAGCTCTTCCGCACGATCGCGCACCGCGAGCGCATTCTCGAGGGCGTTCTAGGCGCGGACCTGGTCGGGTTCCACACGGCCGGATACATGCGGTCGTTCTCCTCCTCGTTGCTTCGTGTTCTCGGAATCGCCTCGAACGTGGACCGCGTCTATCACGACCAGCGGGAAGTTCGGCTCGGTGTGTTCCCGATGGGCGTCGACACCGAGAAGTTCGCAACCCTGTCGGATTCACCCGAGGTGCAGGCGCGCGTTGCCGGACTCCGAGGCATGGACGACTGCGCGATCGTGCTCGGCGTCGATCGGCTCGACTACACGAAGGGGATTCGTCGTCGGCTCCTGGCGTACGAGAAATTCCTCTACGATCACCCCGAACTCCACGGGCGCGTGCGGCTCACCCAGATCGCGGTGCCGTCGCGAACCTCGGTAGAGGCTTACCAGGACTTCCGGAACGAGGTGGATGCTTCGATCGGTCGCATCAACGGTGCGTTCGGCACGTCGGAGTGGGCACCGATTTACTATCTCTACCGGGGCATCAGCGAGGTCGAGCTCTCCGCGCTCTATCGCGCGGCGGACGTTCTTCTCGTGACGCCGGTGCGCGATGGGATGAACCTCGTCGCCAAGGAGTTCGTCGCTTCCCGCACGGACGACGGTGGCGTCCTCGTTCTCAGTGAGTTCGCGGGTGCGGCGTCGGAACTCGCCGAGGCCGTGATGATGAATCCGTTCGACGTGGATCGCGCGTCGGAGGTCTTCTATCGGGCGCTGACCCTCCCGGCGGACGAGCGACTCGCACGGATGAAGGCTCTGCGGCGACGCGTTCTCTCCTACGACGTTCACCACTGGGTGCGCTCCTATCTGGAGTCGCTGGAGGAGGCGAGCCAGGGCGCGGAGCAGGTGATGTCCGCGCGAATGCGTGTGGAGCAACTGGCCGCGTTGAGCGAGAAGATGCGGGGCGCAGGCGAGCTCCTCCTGATCCTCGGCTACGACGGCACTCTCGTTCCGTTCGCGAGCGCTCCCGAGTTGTCCAAACCGGACGAGGAGCTGCTCGATCTTCTCCGCCGCCTCGCGGCCCGTCCCGCTACCCAGATTCATCTTGTAAGCGGGAGTTCTCGCGATGTGATCGAGCAACGGTTCGGTGGGATTCCAATCCATCTGCATGCGGAGTACGGATTCTGGGAGAAGGCGATGGGGACCTCGAACTGGGTTGGGGGTGAGCTGCCGGTTCAGGAATGGCGTGATCACGTAGTCCAGATCCTCGAGAACTTCACGGCCAGGACGCCGGGCTCACTCATCGAGGAGAAGACGGTCTCGGTCGCGTGGCACTACCGGATGGCCGAGCCGGAGTTCGCCGCGTTCCAGGCGAACGAGCTGACGATTCATCTTACGCAGTTGCTCAGCAACGAGCCGGTCGAGATCGTGACCGATGACAAGGTGATCGAGGTCCGCGCGACGGGTGTGAACAAGGGCATCGTCGTACCGCGGCTTCTGGCCGAGTCGCCGCCAGACACGTTCGTCGTGGCCATGGGTGACGACCGGAATGACGAAGAGCTCTTCGCAGCTCTCGAAGGCGAGGGCACGGCGATCCACGTCGGCGGCGGGACGAGTCGCGCGGACATCCGCGTGCCGAACATCGAAGCGGCGCGCCGTCTGTTGGCGAGCCTTCTCGACTGATTCCCGCCGGGCGATTCAGCGCAAGACGTCGGCGATGCGTTCGAGAACCCAGTACACCGAGAGGCAGCCGATCCCATAGACGGGGATCCGCTCGGACCAGGCGGGCAATCGTTCGAGCACGCGGCGGAGCACGAATCCCGCGAGCAAGACGACGAAGACGAAGGTCAGCTGTCCGGCCTCGATCCCGACGTTGAACGAGAACAACGACAGGGGGATGTCGTCCGGGGGTAGCCCGATCTCCCGGAGTGCTCCGGCGAAACCGAGCCCGTGCAGCAGGCCGAAGAGGAAGGCCATGACCCAAGGGAAGCGGCGCAGGAGGGTCGGTGAAGTGCGCTCTCCGCGGGCGAGTTCGACCGCAAGGATGAAAATGCTGAGCGCGATCAGGACTTCGACCGGTCCGGACGGAACTTGCGCGATGCCCAGCGCGGCGAGCGACAGCGTGATGCTGTGGCCCACGGTGAACGCCGTGACGGTTTCGATCAGAAGTCGCGTCGAGGTGGCCAGTAACAAGAGGCCGAAGACGAACAGCAGGTGGTCGAGCCCGGTCAGGATGTGGTCGAATCCGAGCTGGATGTAGCCGGTGAAGACGCTCGAGGGCCGCCCCGTTTCGGGGATCGTGAACTCGGCATCGCCCACGCGCAGGACCTCCTGCAGAACACGCCCGTCGGCGAGCGCGATGCGGAGCAGCGAGTCGTTCTTTCCGTCGCCGAGGCCGGTCACGCCGACGGTTTTCCCGACGAGCCCACCGGGGCCGCAGTCGACGGTGAACACCTCGACCACGCTCTCGCCCTCTTCGACGGCTTTTGAAGTGCCGACCGGTTTGCACTCGGGCGGCAGCGACGGCGCGACCTTGGAGCCGCGGACCTGGAGGACGGAGGTCTTCCACGAGACCTCGGCTTTTCCGTCACTCTGCTCGCGGATCTGAAGCAGGGCCGGCGCGAGGGGATGCGCGGAAGCGAGTCCCGGCACCATCGCCGCGAGGATCAGCGTCAGGAGGGCAGCGATGCGCACGCGAAGCTCAGGAAGCACCGGTGTCTCCTTCGGTATCGTCGGGTTCTTCGATCTGTACCTCGTAGAGCCCGCGCATGCGTGCGAGCTCGCGTTCGAGGACGGCAGCGCGTCGTTCGGCGGCGAGCCGGCGACTCACCTGGTTCTCGACCGATGCGAGCGGTGCGGGTTCGCTGGGGAGCGTTTCCTCCACGTACACGAGGTGCACGCCGTACGCGGATGGGATGGGCCCCTGCCAGCCACCCTCGTCGAGCGCGATCGCCTGCGCGGCGAACTCGGGTCCGAAGAGCTTCGCAAGTTGCACTTCAGAGCGCGCGCGGTGTCGGCGCCCGAGCGGGAACGGATCCCCGCGGTCGGCTACCCCGTCCGGTCCGACGTGCTTGATTTCGGAGAGAAGCGCTCCCGCGTCCGCGTCGAGCTCGGCTCCCCGACGATCTCGGCTGAGGAAGACGTGGCGGAGGCTGACACGCTTTGGGCGTGTCCAGTCGGCTTCGTTTTCTTTGTAGTACTCCTGGACCTCGGCCTCGGTCGGCTCGACGCTGCCCTCGGCGAGCTCAGCGAGGAGGCGCATCTTCTGGGCCATGATGCGTCGGATGACGACGTCGTTGTCATCGAGGCCGAGCTCTTTCGCTTGGGCGTAAAGCTGCTCGTCTCCGAGCTCGGGATCCTCGGCGACGAATCGCATTTTCTTGATCAGCCACCACTGGATGCTCCGGTCGGCGAGGTCGAGCTTGCGGGCGAGCGCCTCGCGGTAGAGCACCTCTTCGTCGATTTCCTGGTCGACGAGGGCATCCTCCTCGGCCGGATTCGGCGGGACGCCGTGGCGTCGTTGAAAATCCCGGCGGATTCGCGCGACCCGGTCGCCGTCGATGACGATAGCCTTGTTCTTCGCGTCGCGCGCTTCCATCTCCTCCTGGAAGCTCCACCACCGGTCGATGGTGAACAGGGCGATGCCTGCGATCACGAAGTGAAGCACGGGCGCCCTCGCGAGCCGTTTCATCCAACCCATCCAGAAGACCATCGGCGTCGCGGGCGATTGGGTCAAGCGGGCGTGGTCGGTGCGGCAGGCGGAACACGCAGTACCGGACGCAGACGAGCTCGAGGAGCCACGACCCGGCCGGAACCTCCGGTCCGCCCGGCCGCCAGCTTCAGAATGGGATAGAGCGCGAGGCTGCGGCGACGCAACTTGCAGAGGTGGGCTCCCGTGGCGAGGATCTCCGGATGGCCGGAGAACTCACCCAACCCAGCCGTGGGATCGCGGAACGCGTGCAGTTCGAAGTTTCGTCCGAGGACGGCGGGCTGCGCCTCGACCAGTTGATCGCGAAGCACGTCCCCGGGCTCTCGCGGCGGAAGGCGCGTCTGTTGATCGAGCTCGGCGGGGCGTTCGTGGATTGCGCGCGGGTGAAGGTGCTGGGCCGCAAGCTGTGGCCCGGACAGAAGATCGAGGTTCACCTCGGGGGTGCGATCGGGCGGGTGTCACCGGGGCTGGGCGCGGCGGCGCTCCAGCGCGATGGTGAGGGGTTGCCGCACCATGGGATCGTTCATGAAGACGCGCATGTCGTCGTCGTCGACAAGCCCTCCGGTCTGCTGACTACACCGATGCCGGAGAGTGATCGGAACAATCTTCTGGACCTCCTCGAGCGACGCACCGAGCCACCTACCCGGGCGTGGCCCGTGAATCGTCTCGACACGGAGACGAGTGGCCTTCTCGTGTTCGGCAAAACAGAGCTCGCTACCCGGGCGCTGTCGGAGAGATTCCGAACGCACGATGTGGATCGGCAGTACCTGGCCGTCGTGCACGGAGCGGTGCCGGCATCGCTCCGTCGCATCGAAGAACCGATCGACGGCCAGCCGGCGGCGAGTGAGGTGGCGGTCTTACAGCCGGCCGCTGGAGCCACCGTCGTTCGGGTTCGCACCGAGACGGGTCGCACCCATCAGGTTCGCATCCACATGGCAGGGGCGGGCCATTCCGTGTGCGGCGATCGCCGCTATGGGGAGCGCGGCGCGCTCGAGCCACCGCGCATGGCGCTCCACGCGACCCGGCTCGGCTTCGTCCACCCGGAGAACGGCGAAAGGATGGTCTTCGAGAGCCGGTGGCCGGCGGATTTGTCGGCTTGGATCGCCGGCCTCTGAGCGATCGACGGCCGCCGAACCCGTCTGGTCCGGGTCGGCCGATCTGCTAGTCTTGTTGCGATGTTCGATCCTACGTTGACCGAAGCGCAAGAGGCCCTCATCGACACGGCTCGACGGTTCGCCGCCGAGAAGATCATTCCGGTGGCAGGGGAGTACGACGAGTCCGGCGAGTTCCCAACCGACCTCTTCAAGGCGGCGTGGGAGATAGGTCTCATGAACGTCGAAGTCGAAGAGGACTACGGCGGCCTCGGGCTGAGCACGGTCGACGGGTGTCTCATCGCAGAGGAACTCGCGTTCGGGTGCTGCGCCGTCGCGACGAGCATCATGGCGAACCATCTGGGTTCCCTACCGCTGATGCTCGCCGGGACGGAGGAACAGAAGAAGCAGTATCTCGGTCGCCTGACGAACGAGTTCTCGTTTTGCAGCTACGCGTGTTCCGAGCCCGAAGCGGGGTCGGACGTCGCGGGCATGCAGGCCCGAATCACGCGAGACGGCGACGACTGGATCCTCAACGGCCAGAAGCGTTGGATCACCAACGCCGGTCACGCGAGCTTCTACACCGGCTTTGCAACGACGGATCCCGCGCTGCGCCACAAGGGCATCACGGCCTTCGTGGTTCCGAGGGACCTCCCGGGTGTTTCCACCGGGAAGAAGGAGAACAAGCTCGGCCAGCGCGCGTCGGACACCTCGGACGTGCTGTTCGACGATGTTCGCCTGACTCCGGAGAACATGCTGGGCGCGCCCGGGCAGGGCTTCGGCATTGCCATGGAGACCTTCGACAAGTCGCGCCCGATGATAGCCGCCCTCTGCGCCGGTCTCATCCGCCGGTCGATGGAAGAGTCGCGAGGCTACGCGCTCGAGCGAAAGACCTTCGGCGTGCCCATTGCCCAACATCAGGCGATCCAGTTCATGATCGCCGAGATGGTGATGGCTCACGAAGCGACGCGGATGCTCTACTTGAAGGCCGCGTTCGAGGTCGACAATGCGATCAAGCGCACGAGCACATCGGCCATTGCGAAGGCGCTGGGCGCCGACTGGGCGATGAAATCGGCCGTCGATGCGGTGCAGGTCTTCGGTGGCTACGGCTACACCAAGGAGTATCCCGTCGAGAAGTTGATGCGGGACGCGAAGCTGCTCCAGATCTACGAAGGTACGTCGCAGATTCAGCGCGTGGTGATTGCGCGCAACTACTTGTCGCGTAGTTGAGCCGGACGCCGGGCGTGGGCCCGGGTCCGTGGAGTCGAGGGAAGCGGTGGGGAGAACGGTAAACGCGAAACGGTCGAGGGGGATCAGGGCCCTCGTGATGCTCGCTCTCTTCGGTTCCCTCCTCGGCTGCAGTGCCACTCGCCCGACCCGCCCGAAGGACCTGTGCTCCATCTTCGAGGAACGCCCGGAGTGGTACGAGGCTTCCCGCGAGGCCTACCGCGACTGGGGCGTTCCCGTACCGCTGCAACTCGCCGTCATCCACCACGAGTCCGGGTTTCACTCCGATGCACGGCCGCCGCGCGGGACGTTCCTTTGGATCTTCCCCGGACCGCGGCCCTCGTCGGCCTTCGGATACGGCCAGGTTCTCGATGGTACGTGGGAGGGCTACCAGGACAGCACCGGAGAAGGGTTCGCCGACCGTGATGAGTTCGAAGACGTTGTTGATTTCATCGGTTGGTACGGCCACGTCGGCGAGCGGAAGTTCGGAATTCCGCGAAGCGATCCGTATTCGTTCTACCTCGCGTATCACGAGGGCCACGGCGGTTTCTCGCGTGGCTCCCACAAAGGCAAGCCGGGGGTGCGGCGGGTGGCCCGGGGAGTTGCGGTGATGACCCGTCGTTACGCGCTGCAGTATCAGGGTTGCCGGGAGGCGCTCGACGACTCCGTCGACGGCCCGTGGTGGTGGCCGTTCTAGCCGGCCGGAGGGGCTTCGGGGCCGATCATCGTGTGCTCCACCAGCCATTGCGAGATCTGCGCCGCCACAATCTCGTTTCCGAACTCGGACAGATGGACCTGGTCGAGGAAGATCTCGTCAGCGTCGTGCTCCCGTAGACTGGGAAGCAGGTCGATCGCGGGAATCCCATGTTCGCGCGCGAACTCCATGAGCTCACGTTGCGGCGCGTCGGTGTTCAGAGTCGTCAGCTGGAATTTGAACGGTAGGATCACCAGTCCGAGAGGGACCGAGAGCGCCTGTGCGGTCTTCGCCAAATCCTGCAGTTCGGCGGGTTCCGCGGCCATTCCCTCGCGGGCGAGCTTTGAGTCGGGAGCAAGCGTGAGCTTCCGCAGATAGGTGGCGCGTGCGAACGGATTCTCCGTTCCGGCCAGCGCATTCTTGGCCGCCGTGACGAGCGCCGACCGCTGCGCAGACCAGTTCAGAACGTTGGCAAGGCGAATCGAGGCGCCGAGCTCGGCCTGACCGCTCAGCAGCTCGGGGATGTCGTTCAGCACGACGGTTGCGAGAACCAAGTTGGGCTCGAGGGCCGCGCCGTTCTCTGCCAGGAAAAGACGGTGCTGCCGTGCGCACCAGCCCGGGATGGCGGCGTTGACGACTTCTACTGGGAGCCCGCGCTGGAGCAAGCTTCTCTGAAGGCGGACCGGGAGCGCCTTCTTCTCGACGACGTCGTACCCGAAGGCGACCGAGTCGCCGAGGAGGAGGATTCGCTGCCAGTCGAGCTTCGAGGAGATCTCGGGGCCGCGAAGGCCGAGCGAGTTCACGCGAACGAGTTTGAGGTCCCCGGGCATCACCCATTGTCGGTTGGGCTCCATCGTGTACAGCTCGCCACGGTCGGCCCACGAAAACCTGGGAGCCGTGCGCTGCGCTGTCGTGTGGCCGGCCAGCCGAGCGATTCCTTCGCCCGCGGCGAAGGACAGGACCAGGCTCGCAATCACGATGGCCGGTATGCGGAGCATTTGCATCGCCCCTAGGTATCCGATGCGCTTCAGCCGGGGAAGGCTCCGCGAAACTCAGGAGGTCGGCGTCGGCGCGAACACGAGGAAGCTCTGCTTCTCCACGAAGTCTTGTTCGCCCTGTAGCTGGTATCCCGCCGCCTTCATCTCATCGCGGATCTTTTGGGCCTCGCTGGCGTGCCCGAACCAGCGTTGGAACCAGCCGGAGTCTGGTCGGAGATCGAGGATGGCCACGCGTCCGTTCGGCGCGAGGTCGGTCTTCAATTTCGCGAAGTAGGCCGTCGGATCCGCGATGTGGTGATACGTGTTCGAGGTGAAGACGAGGTCGATCGCGCCGTCGGGGAGGCCAGGGTCGTCGGGCTTCGCCAGGATCGTCTTGACGTTCGACACGCTCTTCTCGGTCGCCAGTTCGTCGATCAAAGCGATCATTTCGGGATCGATGTCGACTGCGTAGACGACGCCGTCGGGTCCGGCGGCCTTTGCCAGGTCGAACGTGAAGTAGCCGCTGCCGGCGCCCAGATCGGCGACCTGGTCGCCAGGCTGGATCTCGAGCACCTCCATCACACGCTCGGGGTGCTGCCATCCGTCGCGGTCCATACCTTCGTAGGCGAACTGCTTCCACGATTTACCGCATCCAGCGATGAGGATGAGGGCGACGGAGGCGGTGAGGAATCGAGCGATGTGGGCGTCCTTCATGAGGCGTAGGTAGCCCGGAAAGCCGCTCGTGAACAACGCTGCGCGCCGCCTGCACAGGACCTCGGAGTGCCTTGCGGTGTCTTCAGGGCCCGGTTCGCGCTACATCTTCTGGGATGAACCAGCGGGCAAAATTCTCGGTCTTCTACTACTTGTGGGTCTTTCTTCTCATTCTCTTCCTCGAGTCGATGTTCTTCTCGGGGGCGTCGGTGAAGGAGATTCCCTACAGCGAGTTTCTTTCGCGGGTCGGGAAGAGTGAGGTGAAGGCGGTCGTCCTCACCCAGGAGGAGATCTACGGCGAGATGAAGGGGCCGCACGACGCGGCCACGAAGAGCGAGAAGACGGACGCCATCGAGTCGTCCGAGGCTCGGACGCCCTGGACGTTTTCGTGGGCGGCGATCAAAGGCTGGTTCGTCGAAAGAGAGAAGCAGGCCAAGGAGGCCCAGGCGGCCCGAAAGGACAAGATCGAGCGGCAGTTCACCGTCGTCCCTCTTGCGGACGACGATCTCGTCGAGACCCTGCAGGAGCACGGCGTGGAGTTCCGCGCGAAGGTCGAGTCGCACTTTCTGCGCAACCTCTTCTTCGATTGGATTATCCCGTTCGGAATTCTGTTCCTCGTTTGGGGCTTCATCATGAAGCGGATGGGGCAGGGGCCGAGCGCCCTCAACATCGGGAAGAGCAAGGCGAAGGTTTACGAGGTCGATCCGGACAACAAGGTTCGATACGAGGATGTCGCGGGCGTCGACGAGGCGATCGAGGAGACGAGCGAGGTCGTTTCGTTTCTGAAGGAGCCCGAGAAGTTCGAACGCCTCGGTGCGAAGCTGCCGACGGGTGTGTTGCTGGTCGGCCCGCCGGGAACCGGCAAGACCTTGCTCGCGAAGGCTGTGGCGGGTGAGGCGGACGTTCCGTTCTTCAATCTGTCGGGTTCGGACTTCGTCGAGATGTTCGTTGGTGTGGGGGCGGCGCGCGTGCGCGATCTCTTCGCCGAGGCGAAGAAGAAGGCGCCCTGCATCGTGTTCATCGACGAACTCGACGCGATCGGTCGTTCCCGTGGAGGGCAGGGTGGGATGCCGCAGAGCGGTGGCTTCGACGAGCGCGAGAATACTCTGAACCAGCTGCTGGTGGAGCTCGACGGCTTCGATGGTCGCTCGAACGTCGTCATCATGGGCGCGACCAATCGGCCCGAGGTTCTCGACAAGGCGCTGCTGCGACCGGGGCGCTTCGATCGCCAGATTCTCGTGGATAGGCCGGACAAGGAGGGGCGGCAGGCGATCTTCCGCCTCCACGCGAAGAAGCTCGAGCTCGCGGCGAATGTCGACCTCGACAAGATGGGGGCGCAGACGCCAGGGTTCGTCGGCGCGGACATCGCAAACATCTGCAACGAGGCGGCTCTGCTCGCCTCACGCCGTGACCACGACAAGGTGGAGATGGTCGATTTCCAGGACGCGTTCGAGCGGGTCATCGGTGGGCTCGAGCGCAAAGGGCGTGTCTTGAATCCGGCGGAGAAGAAGATCGTCGCGTACCACGAGTCCGGCCACGCGCTGGTGGGATACTTCACCCCAGGCGCCGATCCGGTCGAGAAGATCTCGATCGTCCCGCGCGGGCGCGGTGCGCTGGGGTACACGCTGCAGTCGCCGACCGAGGATCGTTACCTGATGTCGCGGTCGGAGTTGCTCGGGCGAATCCGCACGTTGTTGGGTGGCCGCGCGGCTGAGCAGGTGATCTTTGATCAGGTTTCGACGGGTGCGTCGGACGATCTCGAGAAGGCGAGCAAGATTGCGCGCAGCATGCTTACCGTCTACGGCATGAGCGAGCGGCTCCCGAACTTGTCTCTGGTGGAGCAACAGGAGGGATTCCTCGGCTTCGGTCCGCAGCAGACGGCGCGGTCCGCGGATGTCGAGAAGGTCATCGCCGAGGAGCAGCTCGAGTTGATCCGAGTGAGCTACGAAGCGGCGCAAGCACTTCTCGTCGAGCGGCGGGAGCAGCTCGAAGCGCTTGCGGCTCGACTGCTCGAGCACGAGAAGCTCGACTCGAAGGACCTCCTGGAGATCCTCGGCCCACGGCCCGAGGCCGCCTAGCTCATTGTCGGACCTCACCGTGACGAAACGTCTTCGGTGAGATCAATCCGCGCCGCTCATCGGCGGCGGGTGCGTTTTGTGAAGCGGCGGGCCTCGTTTCGTTCTTCGAGGCGGCTCTGGGCGTTGCGCCGGCTTTCGAGTTGGGCGAGTTCGCGGGCTTGCTTCTGATAGGACTCGAAGCGGTCGTGGTCGAGTTCACCGTTCGCGATGGCGGCGGCGATGGCGCAGTCGGGCTCTCCGCCGTGGGCGCAGTCCCGGAAGCCGCAGCCGGTCGCGAGTTCATCGATGTCCTGCCATCCGTCGGGAGTCGTCGATGCCGACCACAGGGCGAGTTCCCGCATGCCCGGCGTGTCGATGATGAGGCCCTGATCCGACACGAAGAGCTCGCGGTGTCTCGTGACGTGACGGCCTTTGTGCATCCCAGTTCGCAGGGGCCCGGTCGCTTGCTGTTCTGCTCCGAGGAGGGCGTTCACGAGGGTCGACTTTCCGACGCCGGAAGAGCCCACGAATGCGGCTGTCCGCCCAAAGCCGACGTGCTCCCATAAATCGGCCACCCGGATTCCTGCGACGGGAGAGACGGGCAAGATGTCGACCCCGCCTCCGAGGCCTCGGAGCTCTTCGACGAAGGGGGTCGCGTCGGGACAGAGGTCTATCTTCGAGAGCACGACGACCGGACGCGCCCCGCCGGCCCACGCGAGACTCAGGTAGCGCTCGATCCGGCGCGGGTTGAAGTCGGGGCCGGGCCAGGTGACGACGAAGAGAGTGTCGACGTTCGCCGCGATTACTTGCGCGGTGGTTCGCCGGCCGGCCGCCTGACGTACGAGCTCGCCGGACCGGCTCAGTCGACCTTCGAGCAGCGTGAGTCCGCCGGGTTCGTCGCGGATCGTGACCCAGTCACCAACTGCGGGAATGGTGAGAGGAGTGGACGCGTCGCGCAGTCGTCCACTCAGAATCGTGCGCCGAGACCGACCGTCGTGATCGATGACGGTGTACTCTCCCCGGTGCATCGCCGACACGCGCGCGGGCGCCACGCCGGACGCGCTCGCCGACGCGTACTCGTCGCGACGTTCCGGGGTCCAGCCGAGGGATTGGGGATCGAACACTGGACTCCGGTCGCGCGCGCGGCTTCTTTGGACGCGGTCCGCTATTCGGACTTGCAGCGGAGGCGCGTGGCGGCCTGCTTGACCTTGCAATCGCCTTCGTTGCCGCCGACCTGCGCGACGACGTCGACGCGGGTCGTTGCGCCGTGATTCAGGGTGATGGTGACGGGACCGGCGAGCGGGCCGAACCCGGTCTCGACCTCGGTCAGGTTTTTCCCTCGGATGTTGGGCCGCCAGACGTCGGGAAGGTTCTTCCAGCGCTTGATGTGCACTTTCACGCGGAAGCCCGACAGGTCGCTTTGCAGTACACGTCGGTTGCGCGGTGCTCGCACGCTTCGAGCGTCGTCGTGTGGTCGAAATCGCCGCCGTCCTGGACCTGGAGGGTGACCGTGTTCGTCCGCAGGTCGGCGACGAGTCCCTCGGTATCGTTGTCGTCGGTGATCCCGCGCAGGAAGAGCTGACCCGCAGTCCGGGGACCGGGTTGGAACGCCAGGTTCAAGCGGACTTTGCTGATGTCGAGCCCCTGGCGGTCCGCGCGGACATGTGTCGGCGAGAGCAGGAGCGCGCAGGCGATCAGGCACGCGGAGATCGTGGGCAACATCTTCATGGTCATCAATTCCTCCCACCCTCTAGATCAGTTGTGAGACCTCGAAAGTCAACGCGTTTCCTCGAGCGCAAGACCGAGCGTTCGTCGTGGGCTTCGATTGGCCGGGCGCACTCCGACGCGGTTTGCCCGGTGGGGGGCTCCCCGCGTGCCTCTGGCGGCCGTCGTGATCGTTGTTTTCCTCGGGCTGGACGGACATGGCCTGGCGCCGAAATCGGAATCGGGTGACGATGGATCCGACCGCCCGTCGGGATCAGCTCCTCCCGCGGGCGAAGGCCGGTTTCGTCGGGGGCTGCTTCGATGGTTGGTCTTGGTCCCCGGGGGGGGGCTGACTCGCATCGGCACGGGTACGCCCAGGAGGATGACCCGGGTGCGAGGTCGTGAGCGCTTGCGCCCGAGGCGTCCTTGGCCCAAACGAAGGCGACGAACTGTGCACGAACCGGAAAGGAACCGACATTGGGCGCACTGGAGAACCGGAAGCTGATCGAGGGCTGGTATCACGCGTTGGAGGAGGGGGACTTCGACACCCTCGCCGAAATGCACGCCGACGATGTCGTCTACAACCTCGTCGGTACGACCCCGGTCTCCGGTCGGTGGGTCGGGAAGGAGGAGTGCGTCAGTGGAATCATTCACGAGAAGCTCCTCCACTCGCTGGTCGCCGAAGAGGTTCAGTTCGGCAAGAAGTGGCGCATCATGTGCGCGGACGACGAGTGCGTCGTCGGGCTCATGCAGGGCGGCGGCCCGACGAAGTCCGGTGAACGGTACGACCAGACGTATTGTGAGATCTTCACGATTCGCGACGGCAAGATCGCCGAGCTTCATGCGTTCCTGGACACGGTGTTGGTCGAGCGATGCTTGAACGACAATCGGTTGACGAAGCCGGAGACGGGCCCGCAGCGTCCGTTCGAGTTCTAGGTTGCCCAATGAAGACAACGCCGCCGATTTCGCCGACAGCGACGCTCCCGGATCTCGGAGCGGAGCGGATTTCCGCCGAGCGCTTCACGTCGACCTCTTGGATGGAGCGTGAGTGGGCTCATCTCTGGCGTCGGGTCTGGAACATGGGCCCACGCGAGGCCGAACTGTGCGCGCCGGGCGACTTCGTCGTGCACGCGTTCGGAAGCGAGTCGCTCCTCTTCGTGCGTGGCCGGGATTCCACGATCCGCGGGTTCTACAACGTCTGCCAGCATCGAGGCAGCACGTTATGCACTGAGCAGGAAGCGGGGAGAGCGACCTCGTTCCGCTGCCCATTCCACAATTGGATCTACGATCTCGATGGCGCGTTGAAGCACGTTCCCGGCGCCGAGAACTTCCCTCTCCTGCGGCAGGGGACTACGCAGGGAGAGCTCTCCCTCAAGGAGTTTGCCGTCGACGCGTGGGGTGGCTGGGTCTTCTTTCACCTCGCGCCCGAGCCCGAGCCTCTGCGCAGCTTCCTGGGTGTCGTCCCCGAGCATCTCGATCCCTATCACCCGAGCGAGATGACGCTGTATGAGTACAAGAGCTTCGAGTGGCCGTGTAACTGGAAGGCCGCGTGCGATGCGTTCAATGAGACGTATCACTTTCGGGCGCTTCATCCGCAGATGAGCGACTGGGCGAACGAGGTCGCCCAGATCGAGCTGCTGGGGATCCACAGTCGAATGGTGAACCAATACGGCACGACGAGTCCCTCGCGCACGGGCGACACGGAGCTCGGGGCGGGCATGAAGAGCTACATGCGGACGATGGGCATGGAACCATCGACCTACGACGGGCGTCCCGTCGACGTGCGGTTGGAGATGCAGCGGCAGCTCCGTGCGTCTGAAGATGCGTCACCGTTCCCGGTGCGCGACCTGACCGATGAGCAGCTGTCCGACGTGTATCACTACACGTTGTTTCCGAACGTCTCGTTCAATCTGTTCCCGGCGGGAATCAACGGATTCCGATATCGGCCGCACGAATCGGACCCGCAGAAAATGTACTACGATCTTCTGCTCCTCGCGCATTTTCCCGCCGGCGAGGAGCCACCGTCCGCGGTGCATCGGACCTACCGGCTCGAGGAGCGCGTCCCGTATGGCGAGGCTATCGACGCTCCGGTTGCGCCGGAGGTCATCGAGGTCCTACAGCAGGACGCCGACAACATGGGTCGGGTGCAACGGGGACTCGCGTCCGAAGGTTTCGGAGGCCTCGTGGTCTGCGACCAGGAACTTCGCGTCCGCCATTTCCATCAGACCGTCGAGGCGTATCTGGAGAAAGAGCCCCTTTAGTAACGCCCGCCGAGTCTCGCGCCGCCGAGCTGAACGTCGGATGGGTACCATCCTGGAGGACCGTAAGGGTAGCCGTACCACGGGCTCGCGACGCTCACTCCTTCGTAGTACGGGCGATACGGCTCGGGTGCCTCGTAATCCGTGCTCTTGTAAAAGCATCCTGCCGTGCCGACGAGCAGCGCGGTCAGGGCAAGTAGGACGCGGGTGCGGGGCAGGATCGTCATCGGTCGCTCCTGGACTTGGTCTCGAGCGGGACGATGCCGATGGCCGCTCCTTGCGAGTCTGCGAGGATCGCGAGGTGTTTTCCGCGGATCAGAACTCGTCCCCCGAGCTTCTCTGCCTTCGTGAGCGTCTGCTCGACGTCTTCGACGCCGACGTAGGGCAGCCAATTCGGCTGGACGTTCTCCCAGGGGAGCTCGATCACGCTCGCGACCTCGGTGCCGTTCGCTTCGAAGAAGCCCTCGTCGATTTTGTCGTGGGCGAGCACCTCGCCGATCTCCCAACCGGCGACGTCACCGTAGAACTTGATCGAAACTTCATAGTCGCGCGCCCAGAGTTGCACCCAGTGGAAGTCACCGGCCTGCTCGGAGGCTGCGGCGGGATCCCCGTTCGGCGTGCGCATCAGGGCGAACGCTGCGCCCTCGAGATCTTCGACGATGGCGACGCGCCCGCGTTCGCCGACTCGCTTCGGCTGCCGCAGGACTCTGCCGCCGCCGCGCTCGGCCTGGCCCACCGCCCGGTCGACGTCCGCGACGGACATCGAGGCGAGCCAGATGTCGTCCGGCTTGGTGTCGTTCTCGGACTCGTGCTGGAGGATGCCGCCGATCGGCCGTCCACGATGGACGATCGTGTCGTAGCCCTGATCGCCGCCGTCGAGAGGCTCGAACGTCCAGCCGAACAACGGACCGTAGAACTTCTTCGCCTCGTCCGGGTTGTCGACGAGCAGATCGAACCAAACGAATTCGCCGACGCGGTGCTTCTCCGTGGCGGGAGAGGCGAGGGCGGGAAGGCCGGTGGGCCGTTGCGCCGCGCAGCCTGCCGCTGCAATCAGCGCGCATGCCGCGACGCCCCAGAGGCGTCGATCACGAACAAACCGAGAGATCATCCGGGGCTTGTTAGCACGCAGGCATCACCGCGCACCGAATGGTGCGGCGGTACCGGCGGGGTCTCTCTGTCTTCTCCAGCGAACAAGAAGTCGACGATCAGGGCCTCGACGTCCCCTTCGCCCAGGGCGCGAGTCGAGAGACAAACTGGTTCCCGGTGCCGCTCGTTGTCGTGGAACGCGAAGACGACAGAATATAGGTCATCCCGGCCACGAAGGTCTCGGCCGCGTGAACCTGAAACCGGCGTTCGACCAACACGCGGTCCACCATCTGGGAGAGAACGAACGTGGAACCACCCGTAGGAACAGAACTGGTGCCGCCGTCTCCAGTCGCACAGGCAAAGGTTCCTGTGCCTACGGAGCCGTCCGAGCGGGCTCCGATGGGGTCGCAGTGTGTCCGACACGCCCCATAGAACGGAGAGGCTGCTCTACGAAACGCCCTCGCGCGTGTTCTAGGCCCGTGCTCGCAGACGAGCGGAGTCTCGGAGAAGTCGTTCGGTCGAGCAGCTAGGCGGCGGCGCTGGGCCGGCCCGAGACGCGCTGGTGCCACGCGCGGAGGTTCGCGTGCTCCTCCTCGGGGTGCATTGCGTTCAAGTAGCCGGCGAAGTCGTACGTGCAGAGCGCTACGATGTCGGCGATGGAGTACTTGTCACCCGCGATGAACTCGCGTGTCGCCAATTGCTCATTGAGAAACGCGAAGTATCGCTTCACGACCTCTCGGTTCTGATCGGCGACCTCTGGGATCTGGTTCTTGATGATCGTGGCGGTGAGGGGGGAGCCGTGCACCCACACCATGCCCACCGGCATCATGAAGTTGAGCTCGATCCGCCGGAGCCACATCTCGGTTCGCGCCTGATCGCGCGGGGCGGCTCCGAAGAGCGGCTTGTCCGGGTGGAGCGCCTCGAAGTAGCGGCAGATGGCGATGGACTCCGCGATGTGAGAGCCGTCGTCCAGCTCGAGTACGGGCAGACCGCCCATGATGTTCACGCGTTCGATGAACTCCGGCTGACGGTTTTCCCGCTTGGTGATGTCAACCTTCTCGCAGGGCACCTCGATGCCCTTCTCGGCGAGATAGATGTGGACCCTCCGCGGGTTCGGCGCGTCCGGGTAGGTATAGAGCTTCATTCCACCGGAGCCCTCCCACGGCCTGCCCGGGAGAGCAAGCGATGGGGAGGTCGAGCGTTTGGCTGCACGGGAGGTGCGCGCAGAACTCGAGGCCCGCGGGGTCGGAGTCAGGCAGGATTCGGCACTCTCGGTGGAAACGCTATAGCGCCTAGCCGGTGTCGCCGAGGCGACTGCCGAGCCAGTCCAACACCCGCTCTTCCGCCCAGTATCGGACGCGGCCCGGGTGCGATCCCTCGACCCAGCCGACGTGGCCACCGCCTTGTGTGACTTCGACCTGAACGGACTCCGAGACGGCTTCCCTGAGCTCGTCGAGCACGCGGGCCGGCAGGAACGGATCGTTACGAGCGCTCACACACAGCGTCGGTGTGCGGATCCGCCCGACGAAGTGGATGGAGCTACACCGCTCATAGTAGTCGTCGGCCCCGTCGAACCCGTGCAGAGGCGCGGTTGCTACGTGGTCGAACGGGTGGAAGTCGACCGCGCGCTTGGCCGCGTCGAGGTCCATCCGTTCGCGGACTTCGGGATAGCGATCGGCGACGAGGAGCATCTTCTCGCGCAACGTTGGAAGGAACCAGCGCAGGTAGTAGCGGCCGAGCGCCGTCTCCATATGGCGCGAGGCGGCGCCCAGATCGTACGGCACCGACATCGTGGCCACCGCCGAGAGATATCTCTGGTTGGGGTTCTCGCCGAGCCACTTCAACAGGATGTTTCCACCGACTGAGACCGCAGCTCCGATCAGGGGTGCGTCGGGCTCACGCGCGGCGAGCCGGCGGATGACGACGTCGGGATCGGCGGTGTCGCCGGAGTGGTAGAGGCGCGGGCGCCGATTTGGAATCCAGGTCCACGTGTCGCCGGGGTCTCGCGCGCAGCTGCGAAGGTTGAGGACCGACACCCGCCAGCCTCGCGACTTCGCGAGGAAGGCCATGTTCTGGATGTAGACCGAGTAGGAGCTTCCCTCGAGGCCGTGCATCAAGAGCAGGCGAGGGGAGCCGCTCTTACCCTCGACGTGGTCGACGAGGACTTCGTCTCCGTCGGGTGTCTCGACGCTCTCGCGCTCGAAGTCGACCAGGCGCCGTGACCGGCCTACCTGCCCCCAGATGGTCTGGGCGTGCGGGCCGGGCAGCCACCACGCCGGAGCGAAGGATGCCGCGTCGCGCACCGGCGTCTTAGGAGCGGAACCCGGCGCGCAAGTACTCGCGTCGGAGAGCTGCGATGTTCTCGATCGAGATGGCCTTCGGGCAGGCGGCCTCGCACTCTCCGTGGTTGGAGCAGTCGCCGAATCCCTCGGCGTCCATCTGCTCGACCATCGCGAGTGCACGCTGCGAGCGCTCGGGCTGACCCTGCGGCAAGAGCGCCATCTGGCGGATCTTCGCACCGACGAACAGCGAAGCCGAAGCGTTCGGGCACGAGGCGACGCACGCTCCACAGCCGATGCAGGCCGCGGAGTCCATCGCATCTTCGGCGGTGTCCTTGCCGATCGCCAACATGTTGGCCTCGGGGGCCGAGCCTGCGTTCACCGAGACGAAGCCGCCGCGCCCGATCACGCGGTCGAATGCGGCACGGTCGACGATCAGGTCCTTGATGACGGGGAACGCGTTGGCCCGGAAGGGCTCCACGACGATGGTCTCGCCATCCTTGAACTCGCGCATACGCAGGCCGCAGGTGGTGAGGTGCGTCACGGGGCCGTGGGGCTTGCCGTCGATGCAGACCCCGCACGCGCCACAGATGCCCTCGCGGCAGTCGCTCTCGAACGCGACGGGTTCGTCGCCTTGTTTCACGAGGCCCTCGTTCAGCTGATCGAGCATCTCGAGGAACGACGCGTCCGGGTCGATGTCGGCGATCTGGTATTCGACGAGCCGCCCTTGGCTCGCGGCATCGGCCTGACGCCAGATCGACAGCTTGTACGAGCGAGTGTTCTTGGCGTCCGTCATTTGTAGTTCCGCACGGCCAGATGGACGTTCTCGAACTCGAGCTTCTCGCGGTGGAGGCGCGGCTTCGAGAGGTCGCCGGTGTGTTCCCACGCGGAGACGTGAGAGAAGTTTTCGTCGTCGCGAACCGCCTCGCCTTCTTCCGACCTGTGATCCAGTCGGAGGTGACAGCCGCAGCTTTCGTTGCGGTGCCAGGCGTCGATCGCGATCAACTCGCCGAGTTCGAAGTAGTCGGCCACGCGGCCGGCGTACTCGAGGTGTTGGTTCAGCTCTTCGCCGGAACCGGCGACGTGCACGTTCTGCCAGAACTCGTCCCGCAGCTCGCGAATCTTGTTCGCGGTGTCCGCGAGACCCTCGCTCGTACGTGACATTCCGCAGTTGTCCCAGAGCAGGCGGCCGAGTTCCCAGTGGAACTCACGCGGGGTCTTCTTGCCGCGAGCCGCCAGGAGCCGATCTATGTTGCCGCGAACGGTCGCCTCGGCCTCGTTGAAGGCCGGGTCGTCGGTGCTGGCCTCGCCCGGGGTCGTTTGCGCGAGGTAGTTGCCGAGCGTGTACGGGATTACGAAGTAGCCGTCGGCGAGGCCCTGCATGAGTGCACTCGCGCCGAGTCGGTTCGCGCCGTGATCCGAGAAGTTCGCTTCACCGATCACGTGCAGCCCGGGGATCGTTGACTGGAGGTTGTAGTCGACCCAGAGGCCGCCCATCGTGTAGTGCGGCGCGGGGTAGATCCGCATCGGCCGCTCGTACGGGCTCTCGGAGGTGATCTCTTCGTACATGTCGAAGAGGTTGCCGTACTTCTGCTTCACGTTGTCGTGACCGAGGCGCTCGATCGCTTCGGAGAAGTCGAGGTAGACGGCGAGGCCGGTTGCGCCGACGCCGAAGCCTTCGTCGCACGCCTGCTTGGCGGCGCGGGAGGCGACGTCGCGTGGGACGAGGTTGCCGAAGGCCGGGTAGCGGCGCTCCAGGAAGTAGTCGCGCTCGTCCTCGGGGATCTCGGCGGCGGGCCGCGCGTCGCCCTTCTTCTTGGGAACCCAGATGCGGCCGTCGTTTCGCAGGCTCTCACTCATGAGAGTGAGCTTGGACTGCGACGGCCCCGAGAGCGGGATGCAGGTCGGATGGATCTGCATGAAGCAGGGATTCGCGAAGTACGCGCCACGCTTGTGACAGCGCCAGGCGGCGGTGGCGTTCGAGTTCACTGCGTTGGTCGACAGAAAGTAGGCCGTCGAGTACCCGCCAGTCGCGAGGACCACGGCGTCGGCGGCGTAGCGCTCGAGCTTTCCGGTCACGAGGTTCCGAACCAGGATACCCTTGGCGTGCCCGTCGATCACGACGAGGTCGAGCATTTCGCGGCGCGGGAACATCTTCACGCGACCGGCGTCGACCTGCCGCATGAGCGAGCCGTACGCGCCGAGAAGAAGCTGCTGGCCCGTCTGTCCGCGGGCATAGAACGTTCGCGAGACCTGGGCACCACCGAAGGAGCGGTTGGCCAGATGTCCGCCGTACTCGCGGGCGAACGGCACACCCTGCGCGACGCACTGATCGATGATGTTCACCGAGCACTGTGCGAGGCGGTAGACGTTGGCTTCGCGGGCGCGGAAGTCGCCTCCCTTCACCGTGTCATAAAACAGACTCCAGATGCTGTCGCCGTCGTTCGGGTAGTTCTTGGCGGCGTTGATACCGCCCTGCGCGGCGACGCTGTGGGCGCGGCGCGGGCTGTCCTGGATGCAGAAGTTCTGAACGTTGTAGCCGAGCTGTGCGAGTGTCGCGGCGGCTGCGCCGCCGGCGAGACCCGTGCCGACTACGATGACGTTGTACTTCCGCTTGTTTGCGGGGTTCACCAGCTTCATGTCGAAGCGATGGCGATCCCACGCGGTCTGGATCGGGCCGTCCGGTGCCCCGGAATCCAGCGAGCCGTCTACGATCTCGAGATCCATCAGGAGGTCACCGTCGCAAAGAGAAGAAGATAGATCGGCATCACGAGGAAGCCGACGGCCATGACCACGGCGAAGACCGCACCCGCCGAATAGGCGAGGGGGCGGAGCCGCGGATCGAGCAGCCCGACAGACTGGAATGCGCTCCAGAAGCCGTGGCGCAGATGAGAGCCGAGAAGGACCATCACGGCGACATAGCCGCCGACCCAAAGGGGGTTCTTGAAGGTCTCGGCGACGAGGCGGTACAGGTCGCGTACCTCTTTGCCGTCGATTGTCGTGGTGTAGTCGAGCCCGCCGAAGATCCCGAAGCGGAACTGCGCCACGTGCAGGACCACGAATGCGAGCAGAACGCTGCCAGTGACGATCATGGTGCGGGAGTAAACGGTCTGCTTACTCGGGGCGCCCTTGCTCGCCACGACGCTGTTCTGGATCGAACGCGCCTTCTTCTTGTCACGCCACACCTGGATCGCCGAGATGGCATGCAGCAAGAACAGCGCTGCCAGGCCGAACTCGGCAACGACCAGAAGGCCCCCCAGCTGATGGAGGGTCTCGGTGTAACCATTGAACGCCTCGCTCCCTACGAAGAGGTTCAAGTTCCCCAGCAAGTGGGTGACGATGAACCCCATGAGAGCCAAGCCTGTCAGGCCGGTCAGGAGCTTCTTTCCGACCGACGACCAGATGTGGAATCGCGGCGTACTCATGAGAGTACCTTTCTTTTAGCGTCCCGTATCATCATTGCAATTCATCCGACCCGTCGTTTTCGCCCGTAAACGGGTCTGATCCTGTGCATTAGCCTGGTTTTTGGCCAGATCGCGAACCCTAGGGATAACTCCTGGGTCTTCGCTTGGCCGCTCCCCGGTGGGGCGGGTAGGGCGGGGGATTCCATTCAAGCGCGCGCGATCTGAGCGCGACGCGATCATCAAGGAGAAAGATCCCGTACTTCGTTTAAAAACTCTGGTTCTGGGGCTGGCGGTAGTCGGCGCGAGGACCAGGTCGATTCCGGCCAGAAGACGCTGAAGGCCGGCCAGGACACGCTCGATGCGACCAAGGGCCTCAAAGGCAACTGAGTTCGAGGATCCGAGTGCGCACTCCGCGGTCTTCGAGCTGGGGGTGCGCACTTCGCTCTGGTCGGCTGGAGCACGCCGCCTCCGCATTCGGTAGGACGGACCCATGACCTACCGCGATCTCACCGTCGACGTCGACGACCGAGTGGCTCTTCTCACGCTGAACCGCCCCGAGAACCGAAACGCGTTCTCGGGCGCGATGGGCGAATCCCTCGGGCGCGCATACACCGCGTGTGACGAGGACGACGCCGTTCGCGTGATCGTTCTCACCGGCGCCGGCGACGCGTTTTGCGCAGGCGCGGACTTCTCCGAAACCGGCGGCGAGACGTTCGGCAAGCAGGACGACACGTCGTTCAGCTCGTCTCCGGTCGAGCCGCCCGCGTTTAAGATTCGCAAGCCGGTGATCGCTGCGGTGAACGGCCACGCGGTGGGGATCGGCCTGAGCCTTCCCATGCAATGCGACATCCGTATCTTCGCACGGGAAGGCAAGTACGGATTCCTCCATACGCGCCGAGGCGTACTGCCGGACGCGTATGCGCATTTTACCGTTCCATTGGCGGTCGGGTTCGCGCGCACCGCAGAGCTCTTTTTGACCGGACGTCGCTTCCAGGGCGACGAAGCCGCCGCACTCGGTCTCGCGACGCGCGTGTTGCCGTCAGCGGAAGTTCTTCCGGCCGCACTCGAGACGGCGCATGACATCGCGACGAACGTCGCCCCGCTCTCCGCCGCCGTGTGCAAGCGCCTCCTGTGGGAGTCGCGCTCGATGGGCCCCGATCAGGTCGAGAGCATGGAGACCGCGTTGCACCAGGTGGTGATGGGGAAGCCCGACGCGATGGAGGGCATCATGGCGTTTCTCGAGAAGCGCGATCCGAACTGGGCGCTGTCGGTGCCCCGCGACTTCCCGAACCCGTGGCCGAAGCCGAAAGGGTAGGCGGCTACTCCGTGTAGTCCGCGGAGCCGTCGAGCGTGCGCGGTGTGCGGCCGAGTTCTTCGAGGATGTCTCGTGTCCGAACGACGCGGCCGTTGATCGCCCCGGGCTTGCCCGTGCACATCGCGAGCGCCGCCTCGACGGTGACCTCGAGTGGTTCGACCAGCGTAGGGTCGTCGGGGAGGAGGCCGAGCGCCTCGCTGCCCGGGGTCCGCACGGCGGCGACGGGTGCGAGGGAATTCACCGAGATCCCTTCGCCGGCGACTTCGGCGCCGAGTCCGGTACTGAATCGATCGAGGGCCGCCTTCGTCATGCCGTATAGGGTTCCGCCGCCGTTGCGGGTGAAGTCGTCGTAGTCCGGGCCGACGGGGTGATGGGCCGTATTCGCCGAGATGTTGAGGATCCAACCCTTCTTTCGCTCCCGCATGCCGGGGAGGACCCCCTGGGCGAGGTCGAACGGTGCGCGCACGTTGATCTCGAACGCGATGCGGTACCGCTTCTCGGAGTAGCGCTCGAACGGCATGTAATAGGCAGCTGAGGCGTTGTTCACCAGTATGTCTACGCGCCCGAGTCGACCGAGCGCGTCTTCGATGATTCGCCGTCGGGTGAGCGCGTCGGCCAGATCGCCGGGAAGGGCGACCGCACGGCCGCCGAGGTCGCGGATGTCGAGCGCCGTCTGGCGAAGCGTGCCGGGCAGGTGCGGGTGGGCGTCCATGCTCCGGGCAACGATGCCGACCTCGGCGCCTTCGGCGGCCAGTCGTCGCGCGATGGCGGCGCCGATCCCTCGACTGGCACCCGTCACGAGGGCGACCATACCGTCTGCTGATTTCGTCTTCGGCATCCGTTCGTCTCTCAGCGGTCCCCCTTTATCAACGA
The DNA here is from genome assembly GCA_029243485.1 of Candidatus Binatia bacterium. Lineage (NCBI taxonomy): Bacteria > Candidatus Binatota > Binatia (SeqCode) > Binatia bacterium. Next base: position 151,126 of record JAQWRY010000028.1, read on the forward strand.
ACCGGCTCCCTCATCCAGTCCGGCCGTCGGCCGATCGTTCTCCGTAGAACGGCGTTCCCTCGATGTTTGCAAACGCGAGACCCAAAACGTATCCAAGGCGGCTGCGGGCCGGTCCGGCACGAGAGAGGAGCGCCTTGCTCCTGTGAGGCGAAACCGGCTGTCCGCACTCAACAAATAGGTCGCGATCCGAGGTACTCGCATGTCCGGGGAACCGCTCCGCATAGCTCTGCTCACCTACCGGGGAAATCCACGCTCCGGGGGTCAGGGGATCTACGTCCGCTTGTTGAGCCGCGAACTCGTCCGTCTGGGCCACCAGGTCGACGTCTGGAGTGGTCAGCCCTACCCCGAACTCCTCGAGGGGGTCGGCCTGGTGAAGGTTCCGAGCCTCGATCTCTGGAACGAGAAGGCTTTCTTCCGGTTCCCGACGATGAAGGAGCTGAAGGATCCGATCAACTTATCGGAGTACGCGCACACGGTGACCGGAGGCTTCCCGGAGCCGTTCACGTTTGCCCAGCGCGTCGCCCGCACGCTCACCCAGATGAACGGCAGCGGGCCCAAGTACGATGTGCTTCACGACAACCAGACCCTCGGCCCGGCCCTTCTCGGACTGCAGACCCAGACCCCTCTCGTCGCGACGATCCACCATCCGATCACACGCGATCGCCGCTTCGCACTGCAATCGGCCAAGGGCATTCGCACCCGTTACGGGCTCTTGCGCTGGTACACGTTCGTTCCCAAGCAGCTCCGCGTGTCCCGCGAACTGGACCGGGTCATGACGGTCTCCGAGGCCTCGAAGGTCGATCTTCAGGAAGAGTTCGGCATCACCGGAGACCGGATCAAGGTCGTCGGCATCGGCATCGACACGGACGTCTTCTACCCGCGTCGCGAGATCCAGCGTGAGGACGAGCTCCTGGTCTGCACGCTCTCGGCGGACTCCCCGATCAAGGGCTTCGTCTACCTGCTCGACGCGCTTTCGATCCTGCGCAAGACCCGCCCGAACCTGAAGCTCCGCGCCGTGGGCGCGCCGGGCCGCAAGACGATCACGCAGAAGCATCTCGACCGCCTGAGCCTCCAGGATGCAGTCGAATTCACCGGCAAGGTCGAAGCGCACGAGATCGCCGAACTCTACGGCCGCGCGACGGTTGCCGTTGTCCCGTCGCTGTACGAAGGCTTCGGACTCCCGGCGGGCGAGGCGATGGCGTGCGAGGTTCCGGTCGTCGCGACGACGGGGGGCGCCCTGCCTGAAGTCGTCGGACGCGATCGGAAGGCGGGAATCCTTGTCGAGCCGGGTTCCGGAGAGGCTCTGGCGGGTGCGATCAGTGAGTTGCTCGACGCGCCGGATCGTCGTCGCGAGATGGGCCTTGCCGGTCGCCAGCGGGTCGAAGAGTTGTTCACGTGGCGTCGCGCCGCCGAGCGTCGCGTCGAGATCTATCGCGAGGCCATCGCGGAACGAAAGAGCCTCGGATGCTGACGGTCGAGTTCGAACGGCTCGGCCTCGTGCCGGGATCTCGCGTGCTCGACGTCGGCTGCGGTGGCGGACGACATCTTCGCGAGACGCGTCGTCATGCGGGCATCACCGCGATCGGCGTCGACCTCGGAACGCAGGAAGTCGTCGATGCACAGAAGGCTCTGCGGGAGATGGACGAGCTCGCGCCCGAGTTGGGCGGCACCGTCGAAGGCGCCGGCCCCTGGTTGTCGATGCAGGGAAGCGGGTACCAGCTTCCGTTCCGCGACGATTCGTTCGACTGCGTGATCATCTCTGAGGTGCTCGAGCATCTCCACAACGACGAAGACGCACTTCGCGAGGTCTCGCGCGTGCTGAAGCCGGGCGGCGTGCTTGCCGCTTCCGTTCCCCGCGAGGGGCCGGAGGCCGTGTGCTGGACGCTTTCCGATGAGTACCCCAACTCCCCGGGTGGGCACGTTCGAATCTATCGCGGCGACAAGCTGCCCAAGATGATCGAGCGTGGCGGGTACGAAATCGTGGGCACGCACTACGCTCACGCCCTGCATTCCCCCTATTGGTGGCTCAAGTGCCTGTTCGGCCTCGACAACGAACAGGTATGGCCGGTCAAAATCTATCACCAGTTCCTGGTCTGGGATCTCATGCAGCGTCCGTGGCTCACACAAGCCCTGGACTCGATGCTGAACCCCCTGATCGGCAAGAGCGTCGTCTTCTACGCTGTCAAAGGAAACGCATGATGAGCAACAACCGGCGGCCCCTTTCCACCGAGCATTTCGAGGCCACCGGCCAGTGGATTGCGGATCGTCAAGAAGCCGGCGGGGTTCTCCCGTGGGTTCCCGGCGGCAAGTTCGACCCCTGGGATCACGTTCATGCAGCGATGGGCCTGACTCTCGTCCAGAAGTACGAAGAGGCGCGTGTGGCGTTCCGCTATCTCGCCGAGATTCAGGAGGCGAACGGTGCGTGGGTTGCCGAGTGGAATGGCGATAAGATCGTCGACGGCACGTTCCAGTCGAACCACGCCGCGTACCTCGCGGCGGGTCTCTGGCACTACCACCTGGCTACGAACGATACGGACTTCCTCGCGGAGATGTGGACCACGATGCGCGGCGGCATCGATTTCGTCGCCGATCTGCAGGGCCCCTGCGGCGCGATGGCGTGGGCCGTGAATCCCGTGGGCAAGCCCTGGAGCGACCCGCTCGTCACCGGCAGTGCTTCGATCCATGGCAGCCTCGTCTGTGCGATCCGCATCGCGGAGCGTCTCGATCACGACGCGACTGCGTGGCGGCTTTGTCGCGAACGCCTCGCGAACGTTCTCCTGAGAAACAGCGAGCGCTTCGAAGATGTCGACTTCCCCAACGGCGGACCGGGTCGTCATTCGATGGACTGGTACTACCCGGTGCTCGGTGGTGCGGTCCGTGGCGCGGCCGCGCAGGTCCGACTGCAGGATCAGGATCAGATTGACTCGTTCCTCGAGGAGGGCGTCGGTTGTCGCTGTGTGATCGAGAACCCCTGGTACACCGTGGCGGAGACGTGTGAGCTCGTACTGGCGCTCGATGCCGTCGGTCTGACGACGCGCGCGGAGGAGGTTCTCTCGTGGGTGCAGCCTTTGCGCACCGAGGAGGGTGGCTACTGGACGGGAGTCACGCACCCCGACCGCATCTACTATCCGGAAGGCGAGCAGACGCCGTGGACGGCAGCGACCGTTCTGATGGCGGCCGACGCACTCGCAGACGAAACGGCGACCGCGAGCTTCTTCCGCGACCTCGCCGGCGATGATCTTCGTGATGTCGACGCGGCTCTGGGTGAAGGCGAAGACGTCGAAGAGAACGAGATCGCGGCTTCCGGGGTCGAAGCGAATCCGTAGGCCTCGCTCGAGGCAGGCAGGCTCGGGGCCCCGCCGGAGTTCTGGCGGGGTCGCCCCACCTCCGCCCTTCTGCGAGGTGTGAGGCTCAGCGCCGGCGCAGTGCGCCGAGCGTCTTTGTCGTCGGCAGCTCGTTGAAGAGCTGGGATGCGACGGCTTGCCGGTAAATCGTGATCGGTGCCTGGCCACCGTCGTCGGGGTTGGGGAACAGGTCGTGGATCGCGAGGATGCCGCCGTGGGCGACCTTGCCGGCCCAGCGCTCGTAATCGATCTGGGCGGCCTCGAAGCTGTGGCCGCCGTCGATGAACACCATGCCGAGAGGCACGCTGACCAGGCTCGCCGCGGCCGCGCTGCTCGAGACGAGAAGCATGGCGGTATCTTCGAGGCCGGCCTCGCGGATGGTTCGCCGGATGACGCGCAGGCTGTCCATCGCGCCCTGTTCGGGATCGAAGAGGTCCGAGTCGTGATACGCCTCGCCGGGCTGTTGCTCTTCGTTACCGCGGTGATGGTCCACGCAGACGAGTTTGCCGCCTCCGGCACGTGCGCCGGCGCCCACGTATACCGACGACTTTCCGCAGTAGCTGCCGATTTCGACGATGGGGCCGAGCGCCGCGCTTTCACGCGCGAGGTCGTGCAGGCGTAGACCTTCCTCTTCGTCGAGGAAGCCTTTGCAGGCGCGGGCAACCTCGAGGGCGCGCGGGTCCATGCGATCTTCGGCAGACATCAACGGATCCAAGCTGTCGCTGTGGCTCGAAGCAACTTGGTTCTACATGTCGCGCGTGGGCGCGAACATCGAGCGGAGCCAACCCACGAAGGTGTTGTCGGTGAGGAAGCGCCGTTCCATCTCGTCTTCGAATTGGTCGTACGGCTTCTCGCTCTCGAACATCTGCATTCGGGTGATGAACTTCCCGTCCGGGTCGAGATCCCGAATCGGCCGGGCCGGGTTGCCGGCGACTACCGTGTTGGGCGGAACGTCGGACGTCACGATCGCGCCCGCACCGACCACGCTGTTCTTTCCGATCGTCACGCCTTTGCAGATCGTGGCTCCGTCGGCGATCCAGACGTTCTCCTCGAGCTTCACGGGTGCGGTTGGCCCCGGAGGGAAGATGCGATCGTAGAAGTCGTGCCAGTCGCAGTCGGTGATGAACACGCGCTCGGCTATGAGCGCGCCGTCGCCAATCTCGATGGAGCACGCACTCTTGATCCGAACTCCGGGCGACAAGGCGACGTAGTTCCCGATCTCGATCTTGCCCTGAGTCTCCATCCATACGACGAGGCTGATCGGCGATTCGTTGGTCGCCATCGCATGGAGGTGGTTTCCGGCGGTGATGTTGCGACCGAGGAGTTCGATCTTCCGCGGGTTCCGGAAGACGGGTTGCTCTCCGAGCGCGTCGAACTGGGGGTGGAGCACGCGACGACAGTAGTTTTCGTTCACGCGGTCCATCCACTGTTTCAGCCAGTAGGGTCGCTGATCACTGCGCATCGGAAGGCTCCGGAAGTTGGTTGAGGTGTTCTTGAAGGAGGGCTGTGAGTCCCTCCCGTTGATTCTCTCGGGCGTCGCGCTCCAGGCGCCGGAGGCGGAGCCAGCCCACGCCCCAACCGTCGAACGTGGGGTCCGAGGCGATGGAATCGCCGAGGCGTGAGACGAAGGCGAGCCATTCGGGATTTGCCTTCTCGTGGAGCGCGCGGCGCGAGTCGAGCACGTTCGCATATTCGGTGGCGATCCAGACGAGCGCTTCTCCGTGTGGGTGCGTGCTCGTCGTCTCCTGCAGCTTCGCGATGCGCCGTCGTGTTTCGATCGACGCGGCGTTCGCCGCCGGCAGGTCGCCCTGGTCGACCTTGGCCTCTCCCTCGAGGGCGAGGCCGATCACTTGGAGCATCGGGGAGCGACGGCTTGCGAGCGTTCGCGCGGCGGCGAGCGCCTCCGTCGGCCGATTCTGCAGAAGCAGGAACTCAGGCCACGTCGAATGCCAACTCTGCAGCATAGGGTCGGGGATCGGAGTTTCGAACGCCTCGCGCAGCGACGCCTCGGCGTCGGCGTTGCGGCCGGTGTGTAGGTAAGCGAGTCCGAGGAGCGTTAGGTTGTGGACGCGGTGCCAGTCGTGGCTGGTCGGGAGCCCCTCGCGCTTCGCGAACTGTTCTTCGATCCGGCTCGCGGCTTCGAGTTCGGCGACGGCTTCGGTCCAGCGGCCGATCCGGGGCAACGTGTGCGCGTACATGTGGCGGGCATGTGGGACCTGCGGGTTCGCCTCGGCATAGATCTTCGCGTGGCGGACCGCATCGGCGGATTTCTCGATGTTCTCGTAGGTGTGGGCCATGTAGTGGTGGGCAGCGAAGTGGTTCGGCGCCGCGCGCAGCGCGCCCTCGTAGAAGGGAAGGGAGGTCTCGTCTCCGCCCTGTCCGCGTCCCCACGGACCTTCGCTGGCGTTGCCGCGCAGTAGCCAAGCCTCTGCGTCGCTTTCGTCTGCGGCGACCAGCGCATCGAGCGCGGTCTGATAGGCTGCTGACGCCGACTCTTTGCGCCCGGCGTCCGCGGCGAGAGCTTTGCGCTTGAGCTCGTACGCCGCGACGTACTGCTGCTCGCGCGGGTTCGTCAACGGCAGTAGGCCCTGCGCCTTCGTGAGTTCGGCGTCGGCGGCGCCGTCGTCTTTCAGCCCTTCGTAGGCTCGTGCCAGCCCGACGTGCGCCATGGCGAGCTTCGGGTCGAGCCGGAGAGCTTCGTGGAACGACCGCGCGGCTTCGATCCACCGGTACGAGTGCAGGTGCGAGAGGCCCTGGTCGTAGAAGGCCTGCGCGTCTTCGGATTCCGTCGAAACCTTCTGGTGAACCGGGCCGATACCGGTCTGCAGCGTCGTGGGCTTGGTGACGACTGCCGTGTCGACTTTCGCGGTGAAGGGGCCACCGTGGGCCGCGGCCGTAGCGGCTCCGGCGAGCACGAGGCACGCGATCGCACCTCGGAGGGCAGGGGGGCGAGGCATCCCCACCTTCTAGTGTACCGCCGGGGATATCGCATCAACGGATTTTCGTTGATCGGCGTTCGTCGCGCGGAACGACGACGCAGGAATATCGGCAATCTTCCGAGGAGGCGGGGCGCCGCGATGGACGCAGAAGGCCGGTAATGCATTGATGCGATATCACCTACGGTGCACTGGCCGCCGTGTTGCGCGACGTGGTCTTCTCGTTCGACCGGGTAGCCGGCGCTTCGCACGAGGCCCGCGAGGTCGGGGATCGCGGTGGTCGACGTCTGGGTGAACAAGTACGCGATCGCCGCGAGGGGAAAGCGGGCGGCGGCGCGGGCGGCCCTTATAATCGCACTCTTCGGTCGCACCTCGTCCGCAACGACCAGGCGTCCGCCCGGCCGAAGGACCCGACTCGCAGCGCGCAGAACGTAGAGCCGCTCGTCGGCGCTCGTCTCCGAGAGCGCGAGGGAGGACGCCACGGCGTCTACGTCCTGGTACATCGCGTCCACCCCGCCCAGGGACAACAACCGGATTCCCATGTCGTACCGACGCGGCGCGGACTCGAGGATGCGCATGTAGACGTAGGTGCTCCCTCACTTCTTTCCCGGCGGCGCCAATACGCGGCTCTCGGTCCTGTCGTGGACGAGCTTCCTCCGGGACGCAGCCGCGGTGCTCCCCGGAGCGATGAGCTCCTGTAGGAACAACCCGTCGATGCCGCCCAGAACGATGCCGGCCATCGCATCGGGCGAGCCCTTGCGGAACTCTCCGGCGCGCTGTCCTTCCCGAAGGATCTCTGCGATCGCATCGCGCGCGGAGAAGTAGTGGTACCGGCTGCTCTTCCCCATGCCCGCTGCCTTGGCGACTCGGGCCAGATTGGTGCCGCGCATGCCGTGCTTAACGAAGGTGGCAACGGCCGCCGACAGGATCTCCCGGCGCTTCTCTTTCACATCGACGACCCTGGGCATTTATTTTCGACGCCCTGGTCGACGAAAAAATATGTGAGTTCCAGAACGGGGTGAATGGGAAATCGAGAGGGCTAGGAAGAGCGGTTCAGGAGCCTGAGGGGTCGGTTCGCTTGGCCGTCGCCGAGGCGAAGTCTCCGAGCCCGGCCTCCTCCCCGAGGGACTCGCGCAAGGCCTTCAACGGGTCGCGCATGTCGTCGATGTATCCGAGCGCGTACGCCCCGCGGGAGTATCCCATCAGGCGAAGAAGTGGCTCGGGCAAGTCTCGCGCGATGTCCTGCGGCACCGTCAGATACTGGTTCTCTTCCTGGCGGAGCCAGCTTCGGGCGTAGGTGATGTTCATGCCGTAGCGCGTGGCATCGGAACGGTTCGGTCCACCGCCGTGGTAGAGCGCGCCCGTGTAGAGAAGCACCGATCCGGCGTCCATCTCGGCGGGCTCGGTGTCGGCGATCGTGAACTCCTGCTTGTCGGGGAACTTGTTACTCCCCGGGATGACGCGGGTCGCACCGTTTTCTTGCGTAAAGTCCGTCATGGCCCAGAGCGTGTTGCACTGAACCTCGTAGCCGGACGGGAAGGGGAAGAAGTCGAACGCCCACTGATCGCGGTGTATCGGTTGTTCGCTCTCGCCGGCTTCGATCGCTATGATCTGCGTCAGGTGCAGGTGATAGCTCGTCGCGTCGGCGAGGAGGCGGTGGGTCGTGCCGAGCACCAGTGGGTTCTGGATGACGTCGCGCGCCGTCTCGGATCGGGCGATTAGAGCACCGGTTCGTTTCGTGTGGTGCCCGGTGAACTCGTCGGGGCCCAGCCCGTTCGCTGCGAACCAGGGCTCGAGCTCGGCGCGGATCCGGTCGAAGGTCGTCGGGGATTCGAGTCCATCGATGACGACGCATCCGTCTCGATCGAGGATCTCGGCGGCCCGCTCGGGCGTCGTGTTGGGGCTCAAGTGCTCTACAGCCATGGCTCTAGAGTCGCGGAAACCGCCCCGCCAGGCAACGCGTTGGAGGCCCGCCAAACGTGGGTGACCCGGCGGCCGCCGCATGGTTCAATCCAGGTCGTGTTGCGCGTGAAGCGAATCTCGAAGGCCCTCGGGGCGGAGGTCGACGGTGTCGACCTGTCTCAGCCGGTCAGCGGCGCGGTACTCCAGGAGATCGAGGCGGCGCTCGCGGAGCACGAAGTCCTGTTCTTCCACGACCAGGATCTGTCGCCCGACGCGCACCGCGCGTTCGCGAGCCTGTTCGGTTCCCTGCAGACACATCCTGCCTATCCGCACGTGGCGGGCGTCCCCGAGCTCTCGATCCTCGAGTCGGACCGCGAGAATCCCTCAAAGATCGAGAAGTGGCACACGGACATGACGTTCCGTCGCGATCCGCCGCTGGGTTCGATCTTGCGAGCGAAGGTGGTTCCGGCCAAGGGCGGCGACACGTTGTGGATGAGTCTCTCGGCGGCCTACGAGGCTCTGTCGCCGACGTTGCGTGGCTTTCTCGATGGCCTGACTGCTGAACACTCTTTCGAGCACGGGTTCCGCGAGAGCCTTGCGGAGCCCGGTGGCCGAGACCGTCTCGCGGAGGCGGTCGCCGCGAACCCGCCCGTCGAGCATCCGGTGGTTCGGGTTCATCCGCTGAGCGGCCGACGCTGTCTCTTTGTGAACAGCCTGTTCACGACGCGGATTGTCGACCTCAACCGCGAAGAGAGCGACGCGTTGCTCGCCTTCCTGTTCGCGCACATGGAACGCGAGGAGTTCTCCTGTCGCTTCGCTTGGCGCGCGAACTCGATCGCCTTCTGGGACAACCGGTGTACGCAGCATCGCCCCATCAACGACTACTGGCCGGAGAGTCGGCGAATGGAACGCATCACGATCAATGGCGACGTGCCCTACGGCGCTCGGAAAAACGAAGCGATCCAGCCTGCAAACACCTCGCGGTCGGTCCCGTCATCGAGGGACGCGACGGCCTCGCGGTAGAGCCCGTCGCCGAAGGCTTCGCGGCGCATCTCATAGAGGGCGCGCGCGTACTCGGGGCTGAACTCCGGGTGGGCCTGGACACTCATGATGTGAGTGCCGATACGGTAGAGCCCGATCGGGCAAGCATCATTCCCGCCGATGAGTTCCGCACCCGGCGGGAGCTCCGTGACCTGGTCTTTGTGCGAGTGGATGAGTCGCGTCGCGCTCGCGACGTCCGACGCCCAGGGAAACGCGGTATCGACTTGGCTTCGTTGGACCCCGATCGTCCAGCCGCGCTCGGCGGGCTCGGTCTTTCCTCCGAGCGCGCGGGCCACCAGTTGATGGCCGAAGCAGACGGCGAGGAGCTTCGTCTGGCGCTCGTGCAGGCGCACCACGAAATCTTCGAGCGTTCGGATCCATGGCATCGGATCGTAGACGCTGTGGCGGCTCCCCGTGATGAGGTACCCGTCGCAGTCGTCGATCGCGTCGGGGTATTCGTCGTGCTCGACGTCGAAGGAGCGGAACTCCAGGCCCGGGTCGGCCGGTCCGATGATCTGCGGGAACATCTCCGTGTACTGCCCGAAGTGGGACAGCTGCGGGAGAACCGTGTCGGCTTTCAGGATCCCGATGCGCATCGAGAAGTACCGTAGCCGCCCCCCGTGCGATGCCAAAGCGGAGCGTCGGTGGAAGTGGCCCACCGACGCTCCGCCCGGGTCGTCCGATGGAGTTGCCGCCCGGGGAGGGCGGGTAGATTTATCGCTGGCATCGTCATCGGTTTGGTTCTTTTCACCTTGCCCGGAAACCCTCGATTTTCGGGCTCCGGGCCTTCCTCGGTCACGAGCTCGTGCACGCCTATCAGTACGCGGACGGGCGCTAGAAGCTGGGTAGCCGCGAGATCTCCCGGCGCGAGATTCTGGCATACGCGTGGGAGTTCGATCACCTCGAGCCCGACGTTCGCTCTGGCTACCGCGGCGACGCCTTCGTGAATCGGCGCATGTACGGTGAGATGCTCGGCGACTGAGTCGTCGGCATCCGTTCGCCGATAGGCTATAGACGCCTGAATGAGATCGGCGATCGCGCTTCTGATTCTTCTGGCCCACGTCCTTGGCCCCGGCGGGGCCCGAGCGACGGAGCCGGAGGAGGCACCGAAGACCGGGACGTTGCGTTTTCGCGTGCTCGACGGCGCGACGGGCGAGTCCACGCCGGCCCGCGTCTCGGTCGTGGATGAGGCCGGGCGTTCGCACGTCGCGCCGTCTGCAGTTCCCGTCGCCGGTGAGTGCATGCAGCCGGCGCCCGCGGGCTGGGCGCGCGCCGCCGAGGGCGGGCTTCCGGGAGCCGGGCTTCGTGATCCCGGCAGTGGTGCGAAGATCTTCTACGTCGATGCAGTGGTCGAGATGGAGGTGCCGATCGGCCGGTATCGCGTGAGTGCGACGAAGGGCTTCGAGTGGGAGACACGTTCGGTGGTGATCGAGGTCTTGCCGGGCCGCCAGGGTGCTGCGGCGCCGCTTCAGCTCTCGCGTTGGATCGACATGCCGGCGGCGGGTTGGGTTTCGGCCGACGGCCACCTGCACATCGGGCGTCCCTCGCCCGCGCTCGACCCCGTCGTCGCCACGTGGATGGCGGCCGAAGACCTACACGTTGCGAACCTGCTGCAGATGGGCCGCGAGGGCGAGGTGGTGGGCGCGCGTCAGTACGCCTTCGGCGAAGCGGGGCGGTATCGTTCCGGCGAGGTCGTGCTTGCGCCCGGGCAGGAGAATCCGCGCACATGGTTGCTCGGCCACGGGATGGTCTTCGGCGCGTCGCGGTATATCGACCCGGGGGAACGCTACCTGGTCTACCAGCCGGTCTGGCGCCAGGCGCGCGCTGAGGGAGGACTCGCAGGCTACGCGCATTGGCAGCCCCCGGGCGTCCTCATCGACGCACCCACGGGGCTCGTCGATTTCCTGGAGGTTCTGCAGTTCGACACGCCGAACTACGAGATGCTCTACCGCCTCTGGGGGCTCGGGCTCCTTGTCGCGCCGATCGCCGGCACTGATTTCCCGTGCATAGGGGATCTGCCGGGCGCGGATCGGTTCTACGCGCGCGTCGGGAGGCCGTTCACGTGGGAGCGGTGGCTCGACGCTGTAGGCGAGGGGAGGACGTTCGTGACGAACGGCCCGCTCCTCGAATTCGAAGTGAACGGCGCAGGGATCGGAGATCGCATAAGGATCGACGTGCCCGGTGTCGTGCGGGTCGAAGCGTCGGTTCGGTTCGATCCGACGCGTGACGACGTGGAGGCGCTGGAACTCGTGCGGGACGGCAAGGTCGTACACCGCGTGACCGAAGTCACTGAACTCGGCCGAATCGCGTTCTCGCTTCGGCTGCCGATGGAGCAGTCGGGCTGGCTGGCGCTTCGTTCCGATGGAGCAAAAATCGACCGCCGGCCGATTCACGACGACATGGGGGGGGCGATCAAGCTTCGCCCTCGCAGTTCCGCGGCGCACACGGGTGTGATCTCGGTTCGGGTCGCCGGGACGCCGCCACTGGGGACAGGCACGGCCGCCCGCCGCCTGGCGGAGGCGGCTCGCGAAGAGATGGCTGCGCTGCACGAGCTCTTCGAGAGTTCAAAGGAGCACACGGTGCTCTCGAGTCCGAAGTGGGCGCGCGGCGTGTCTCGCGAAACTCTGCGGGCGAGCCGCTCCGAGCTTCTGGGCGAGATCGGACTTGCCGAAGCCTGGTACGGTGACAGAGCAGGGTCGGTCGGGCTGGGCGATGGCTCTACAGATCTCGCAGCATTCGACGAATCCCTGGACTTCCGAACGTCGCCTCGAATTCCGGGTGGCGCTTCTCGTCCTCGACCTTGAAGCCGGCGCTCTCGTAGGCGCGCTGCGCCGGGTGGTTGTCGATCAGGAGGGAGATCTGCGAGCGCCGATAGCTCTTTTGCTTGCCTTCCTCGAGAACCCGTTCGAGCAGCGATCGAATGAGGCCGCGGCCGCGAAAGCCGTCCGTGGTGGCGACCCATTCGACGATCCACGCGTCGTCGGGGGAGTCCGGCGCGCATTTGAGGAACGGGCCCATACGCCCGAACGCGCCATCGACCTCCTCGGGTGTCCAGCCGGCCCCGCGGAGTCCTTCGGACATCGCCGCCGCGAACGTTTCATGGCCACGCGTCGTTGGTTCGTAGCCCGAGAGCCCGGCGACAGGCTCGCCATCGACGTCGGCCACGAAGAAGCCCGACCAGTGGCACATCGAGAGCGTCTTGGTCGCACAGACGCGCTCGATCAGGCTGAGCCGCTGCTCCTCCTCGCCGGGAAAGGCGAGGTCGAAGAACCCTATGGGAACATGGGAGCGTGCTGCCGCCAGCTGTACCCAGGCGATGAAGCTCGTGTCTTTCTCTTGCGCGCGACGAATCTCGGTGCTCATTTGGGTCGTCCTCCTCCTCCTCCGACGGGTACCGGCTGTCCGCACAGGCGGCAACCCGGTTCGAGACGCGATGCGTCCGACGCGCGTTTCGTCCGATACAGAACAGCAGAGGAGTGCCGGGCCGGGAACGGACGATGGTCGACTAGACCTGCTGTACGAATGGAGCCTCGCCTTTGCGGCGCGTACCGAACTGGCTGAGCTGATCCCACTTGTGATCTCCAAGACCGGCGAGGTGCTCGACTCGGCGGGGATGTCGTGCGGACGGGGGAGCCCCTGCGGGTTCCAGACGCCGCCTCGGACCCGCGATTCCACGATTCGGCCAGCCTCGCGACCGGCGTCAGCGTTTCGATCGAGAACGCGCGTCTGTACGAGTCGCTGCGAGCACGCGAAGAGGGGCTTCGCGCCGAGGTCGGCGCGGGACGCCGCGCGTCGCGGTGAACTGCGCGGCGCTGCCCGAGTCGCTCCTCGAGAGTGAGCCCTTCGGGCACCGGCGCGGTGCCTTCACCGGCGCGACCCAGGATCGAAAGGGGCTCTGCGAAGCGGCGGCGGGCGGCACGATCTTCTTGGGCGAGGTCGAGGCCGCGCGGATGCGCGCGGACCTCTGTATCGCCTGTCCGGCTTCCCCATCCGCCTGCCGCCCCTCGACCACCGCAGGGACGACATCCCGCATTTCGTGTCGCACTTCCTGGCCGTGGAATGTGCGTCAGCTTCGAAACGAAATCGAGCGATGCGTGGCGCTCGCCCGCGACGGCGATACCGTCGGGGCGCGGCATCTCTCCCGACGGTTGATGGGAGGCGGTGCCGGGACGTCCGCCGACGACGGCGGGGCCGCACCCGGCTACGACCTCCGGTCTGCTCGAGCCGAGTTCGAATCTCGACATATCCGTTTCGTTCTCGCAGCCCGTAGCGGAAACGTGTCGCGCGCCGCGGAGAGTCTCGGGCTTTCCCGATCGATGCTGCAGAAGAAGATGAAGGAGTACGACCTGCGCTGACTGCCGCCGGTCTTCGTTTTGAGGACGGCGCCGGGTGCTGTACAAGCGGCTGCCATGAGGCGTCAGAAGGCGTCCCCCGCGCCCACGGCGGCGCCGGTGCTGCGCCGGTCGTCAGTTGCGGCGGCGGTGGAGAAGGCGGTCCGCGGCGTGCGGATCATCGGTCCCGTGACGGACCCGCGCTACGGCATGAGCCTCCCGATCGACAGGCTCCTGTTTGATTGGCCCCAAGCGGCACGGCTCCTCGCCGAATGGGAGTATGGCGTTGCAGTCGACTTTGGCCGAGACACGGAGGCCGAGGTGGGTCACTGCCTCGCGGAGTGGACCGAGCGAGTTCGGGCGGTGGCCGCGGCGAACGAGGAGGAAGTCACGTCTCTCGCGAGCGCGTTCCCAAACTTGCACCCCGCGGGTGTCGGTGCCCGGTCTGATGCACCGGCAGCGTGCGAGCTTCTGGCGAATCGCCTGGCGCTCCTCGGCGCGACGTTTACGCCGTTCGCGTCGCGCTCGCGGGTGCTCGACCAGCCGATCTCCTCGTGGGAGGCCCCGCGCGAGACCGTCCGCGACGTCTTGACCGATCAGTATCGTGAACGAGCGGATGCCTGCCTCGGCGCTCCTCGGCTCGACGTCGAGCGCGATGCGAAGCTCCTACTCGGCGGCGCGGTCGCTCGTTTCAGCGGTCTCGACGGTTGAGCGAGATGCTCGTCGTCGTCGTCGCTGCCACGGCGCTCGCTGCGATGGCCCAGACCGTCGCGGGCTTCGGCTTCGCGCTCATCGCCGTGCCGTTCTATGTGACGGTGTTGGAGGTCTCCGAGGCGGTGGGGGCGGTCGCCGTGCTGAGCTTCGTGAACGTCGCGATGGTGGCACGCAGCGTTCGCGGGCACGCGCCGTGGCCGACCGTGCGCTACCTCCTGGCCGGCAGCATCTGTGCAATGCCCTTCGGCCTCGTACTGCTGCTCTCCGTGTCTGGCGACGTGCTGCGGATCGCCGTAGGTACGGTGTCGATCCTGATGGCCGCGGCGATCGGTGCCGGCTTCACGTTGCACGCCGCGGGTCGGGTCGGGACGTTTTTCGTCGGTGCCGCGTCGGGCGTCCTCTGTACGAGCATCGCAATCAACGGGCCCCCGGTGGTCCTTTTCCTGCAGGCTCTTCGGCATCCTCCGGAGGTCTTTCGGGCGGCGATCTCGACGTTCTTCATGTTCAACGGACTGGTCTCGCTGTCGATCTTCGCTTTTGCCGGGGTCGTGTCGACCCACTCTCTGGGGATCTCACTCACGGCGTTTCCGGCGCTGCTCGTTGGCCATTGGATCGGGCACCGCCTGCTGCCGCGGTTCAGTCCGGAGACCTTCCGGCGTTTCGTTCTAGCGCTCCTCGTCGTGAGCGCGTCGACGTCGCTGATCGACGGGCTTCTCCGTACCTTCGGTTGACCGCCATCGCCGCCGAACATAGGAGCGCAGGATGAACGCCGCCGTACTTGCCGGGGTCACGTTCGCGATCTTCGTGATCGGGTACCGCTACTACTCCCGCTTCCTCGCCGAGCGTGTGTTCCAGATCCATGCCGACGAGCCGGTTCCGTCACGGGAGCACGAAGACGGTGTCGACTACGTTCCTACCCGCCTCGGAATCCTCTGGGGCCACCACTACACGTCGATTGCCGGTGCCGCGCCGATCGTCGGCCCGGCTTTGGCGGTGATCTGGGGCTGGGCGCCGGCGCTGATCTGGGTGACGGTCGGAACGGTGATGATGGGTGCCGTGCACGATTTCTCGGCGCTCGTGCTGAGCGCACGGCATGACGGCCGGTCCATCGGCGACATCTCCGGCGTCGTGTTGAACGAGCGGGTCCGGACCCTGTTCCTGCTCATCATCTCGCTTCTGATCTGGATCGTGCTGGCCGTGTTCGCGTTCATCATCGGGACGCTCTTTGTTTCGTATCCGGGGGCGATCTTCCCGATCAACGTTCAGATCGCGATCGCTCTCCTGCTCGGGTGGCTGGTCCATCGGCGCGGACTTCCCGCGCTCGTTCCCTCGTTGGTCGCTTACGGGATCTTGTTGGTCTGCGTGTTCTACGGGGATGCGTTCGCGGCCGCTTTCCCGGCGATTGCTTCGCTGACGGTCCTGCAATGGGTGTGGGTGCTCCTGCTCTACTGCTTTGTCGCTTCGGTGCTGCCGGTCTGGTTGCTGTTGCAGCCGCGCGACTACATCAATTCTCATCAGCTCGTGACCGCGCTCATCCTGCTGTCACTCGGGTTGCTGGTCCTGCAGCCAACCGTCGCGGCGCCCGCGTTCAATCCGAACCCCGAAGGTGCACCGTCCATCCTTCCGTTCCTCTTCATCACGATCGCGTGCGGAGCGATCTCGGGGTTCCACGGCCTCGTGTCGTCGGGCACGACGTCCAAGCAGCTGGCCTGTATGAGCGATGCCCGTCCGATCGGCTACGGCGGTATGCTGGGGGAAGGCGCTCTCGGTATGCTCGCGGTTCTGGCGACGACCGCCGGATTCGCCTCGACCGAGGAGTGGTACACGCACTACGCGAGCTGGGGGGCGGCGCAGGGGCTGCCCGCCAAGCTTGGCGCGTTCGTGCAGGGGAGTGCGACGTTCGTCTCGGCGTTAGGGATTTCGATGCAGGCGGCGGAGACGTTCATGGCGGTCATCGTGATCGCTTTCGCGGCCACGTCGCTCGACACCGGTGCGCGCATCCAGCGCCTGGTCATCGGCGAGCTGGGGGAGACCTACGGGATCGCGCCGCTGAAGAACCGCTTTGTGGCCAGCGCGACGGGAATTGCCCTGGCGCTGGTGCTCGCCCTGACCCAGGCGGGTGGGAAGGGTGGGCTCATCCTGTGGCCGCTCTTCGGAACGACGAACCAGCTGCTCGCGAGCGTCACGCTGTTGCTCGTGTCGGTGTGGCTTCGTCGCAAGGGCCGGCCTGTCATCTATACGTTCCTGCCGATGGTCTTCGTTTCGGCCGCGACGCTGTTCGCCATGCTCGGTGAGGTGCGAGTTTACTTCGAGAGTGGAAGCTGGCTTCTCCTCACTTTGGGTCTCGTGATCCTGGTGTGTGACGTCTGGGTGATGTTCGAGGGGCTCCGGATCTTCCGCGATGCGAAACCCGAGCCTCCCTCCGGCGCGCCGGCTTGATCGATGGCGAGTCGGGATTTCCTCGTCTGTGCGCTCGCCGGCCTCGCACTGATGCTGAGCGGGTGCCCGCAATCGTGTGACCCCGCGCGCCGGGCGGGGTCACCGGAGGTGTTCATCGACGGTCGCTTCGCGGAGTGGGTCGATGGGGCGCGCCTCCGGGCGGACGGTCACGACTTGTTCGTCCGATTCACGGTTCCCGAGCCGATCAGTCTCCAGGCCGCGCCGTACTCGCTGGCTCTTCTCCTCGATACTGATGGCGATGCCGTCACGGGCTCCGGGCTCGACTACGTGGACGGCGAGACGGATGTGGGGGCCGAGCTGGCGATCGTGTTCTCGCCGCCCGGCGGTCGGCCGCGTCCCGGTGGCGGGAGTGGGGAAGGGGTTGCGGCGCTGCTTCTGCCGACGGACGAAGAAGATTCCAAGGCTCAAGGTTTCGGGCATGAAGGCCTGGATCTCGTCTTCGCCCCGACCCACGAGGCGACCGAGTTCGAACTGCGAATCTCTCGTCGGCTCTCCGAGCAGCCTCTGCTATCCGCGGCCTTCGAGAGTGGGCGCGTATCGGCGCATCTCTTTGGGGTCGGGAAGGATACGAAGCTCCTCTGGGCGGAGGCGCTCGGGTCCATCCCGTTGCCGCCTCTTGCCGCGGTGCCGCATCGGTTGGATGCCGCCTGGCCGGCGCGATCGGCGGAGGACGTGCGCGTCGTGTCGTGGAACGTCCTCTTCGCCACGCCGATGCGAAACCCCGAGCCGTTTGCACGCATCCTTCGCGCGCTCGATCCGGATGTCGTGCTCGTGCAGGAGTGGGAGAAGGCGACAGCGGATGATCTGCGGACATGGTTCGACACGCACGTCTCGCCCGGATGGCATGCTCTAGATTCGCCCGGGTGGGGCGTCGGTGTCGTCGCGCGGGGCGAGCTTCGTCGACTCGGTCCCGAGCGCATCGAACGCCCCGTCGATGCTCCCGCGGATAGTTTCCGACCAGATCGGGCGTTGCGACTCGCCGCAGCGGTGGTGGAAACACGACTCGGTCCTGTCGCCGCCGCGTCGCTCCATTTGAAGTGCTGCGGCTCTCCTGGTGGCTCTCAGGACCGTGCACGTATCGCGGAGGTGAGCGTGATTCGCGGTGCACTCGCCGATGCGCTGGGAGATCTTAGAGACGACGCGCCTGTTGTTCGAATCTTCGGTGGGGATTTGAATCTGGTCGGATCGGCGCATCCCCTGAACATGCTGCGTGCGGGCTTGGCGGCTGACGGCGGGGATCTCGCGGTGGCGAAGACCGACGTCTTGGGTGATCGCGCGCTTTATACGTGGCGGGGCAGGGGGTCCCGGTTCGGCGCCGGACGGCTCGACTTCCTCGCGTACGCCGGCGCGGAACTCTCTCGGGCGTTCGCCGTCGATACGGCGCGACTGCAGGACGACGTTCTCGCCGAAGCGGGGCTCGAGCGGGCCGATTCGGCGGCCAGTGATCATCTCGCGCTTGTGCTTGATCTGCGGCCTTTTCGGAGTTCGTCTGTTACGGGAGCGGAATGATCCCGGACGTCTTCACTTGGGCCTACGACCTCGCCGTGAGTTGGCTTCCCCCGTTGCCCTCCTTGCTATGGGGAGAGACAGACGACGAGAACTCGACGTCGACCGAGGAAACCGCAACCGCGCCCGGAACCTCGGAGGCGCTAGCGCGGGCAAAGGAAGCGCTCCGGAAGATCGAAGCGGACGATACGAAATCCGCGCGAAGCTCCGCCCGCCCACTCGACGCTCGGTTTCGTTCGTCTTCTTCGTCGATTCTCGGTGGCGGTGGTGGGATCCACCGGCTGGTCGGACGACTCGAAGAGGTCGACGTCGGCCAGTTGGCGTCGCCCGATCGCGAGGCCTTGATGGGCGCGGCGACCGATCTCATGACGCGCCTTCGTCAGCGCTGAAGTCTCACCACTCCGTCGGAAATCCCCGGAACGGGCTTTCGATGCGCTGCACGTCCTGAAGGAGTTCGCGAGCCGGTCCTTCGGGGATGTCGGTCGGGGTGCCAAGCGTGATGCTGTCGGTGATTCCGCCGAACCGGTCCCGGAGCTTGCCCACGAGATCATCGTACGGCGCGATGACGGCAAACGTGTCGAGCACTTCGTCCGGGACCTCGGCGGCCATCTCCTTCCACTGTCCGTTCTTGGACATGGCGTGGAGCTTCATGCCGAGATCTTCCCAGCCGTGCACCGCCAGGACCGGGTGGTAGCTGCGTGTCGAGCCGTAGAACGCGATGCGGTACCGGATCTGTTCGCGTCCCTTCGCGAGTGCGGCCTCGTCTGTTCCGGTGACGACGAATCCGCCGCCCCAGACCTCGAAGGAAGAGCGATCGCGTCCGGCCTTGGCGAGCCCCTCGCGAATCTGCGGCATCGCGACTTCGTCGACGTATTTCTTGGTGGCGAATCCGTGGAGGCGCACGCCGTCGCAGGTGCGTCCTGCGAGTTTCAGCATCGCGGGGCGCACGGCGGCGATGCTGATCGGGATGGGGGAAAGTCCGGACGGCGGCGGTACAAACTCGGGTGTCATCAGCGTGAAGCGATAGTGCTCCCCCTGGTAGTCGAGCTTCTCTCCCTTCTCCCAGCAGCGCCAGATCGCGCGGAGGGACTCCACGTACTCGCGGAGCCGGGGTAGGGGCGGCGTCCACGGCACGCTGAAGCGTCGCTCGTTGTGTCCTTTTACCTGCGTGCCGAGTCCGAGGGTGAAGCGTCCCTTCGAGTGGACGTGCAGATCCCATGCGGTGTTGGCCGTAACCATCGGGCTGCGCGGAAAGCACACGGCAATGGCGGTTCCGAGTCGCACGCGCTCCGTGGCGAGCGCCGCGAACGCGAGCGGTGCGAAGGGGTCATTGGCGATCTCGAAGCTCAAGAGGCCGTCGAACCCGGCTGCTTCGGCCGCCGCGGCCGCCGGGCCAACCTTACGCCAGTCGGTGATGGGAAGTCCGGTCTCTACTCGCATACAGGTTCTCTTTTCGGTCAGGAGCCGATGCCGCCCGCGTCGCGGACCGGCAATAGGATACGGAACGTGGCGCCGCCGCTGGTACGGCTCACACCGGTCAGCGCGCCGCCGTGCGCATCGACGATCGAATCACTGATGGCGAGACCCATGCCGAGGCCGTGATCGCGGGTCGTGAAGAACACGTCGAACATGTGAGCCGCGACGTCGTCCGACAGTCATCTGGTCCATCGTAGCGACTCGTAGGAAGTTGGCGAGGGCTCCGCGCTGGATCTCCGCGGACTCCTCCGCGCGGCGGATTTCGGTCAGGTCGACGCAGGTACCGACGTAGCCGATGAACGCACCGGGCTGGTCGTGGATGGGGTTGCCGCTCGCCATCATGAGGCGATACTCCGCGTCGGCCCGTCGACCCGTCGGAAATGATTCTCGAGGGAGAACCCGATTCGCTCTGCGAACGAGTCCGTCCAGATGCGGTACGCGCGTTCCCGCTCGTCGGGGTGGATCAACTCGACCCACCGGGGCCCGAGCATCTCCTCGACAGTGCGACCGGCGAACGGAGGAACTCGCTGTTCACGTAGCTACAGCCCAGATCGAGCCCGGCGGGCCAGACGGCGAAGGGCGAGGACTCGGCCATCAGGTGGAAGAGGGCCTCGCTGTCTCGCAGTTCCGTCACCTGCTTGGTCCCGTCTCTCATGACGCCCGAGACGTGGCGGCCGGAGGTCCCCGGGCGGGTCGCGATGCCCTCGCGGGCGTTGACCCAGCGAAGGGTGCCGTCCGGTCCTACGATCCAGAAGGTGAGATCGAGCCGCTTGTTCGCATCCGCGGAGTACGCGGCGGCACTGGCGAGGTCCCGGTCTCCCGGGTGCACCAGGTCGAGTGCACGCAGGGTCGCGTCCGCGAGTTCCGCCTGTTGGGCTTCCTGCTGCTTGTCGGTCTCCATCCGCTGGCCCACCCTAGCGCGGATTCGCCGAAAATGCCGAGCGGTTCCCGGTGCCGTCCCGGTGGAGTATAAGCGGAGCCCTGTGGCTGGCGTCGTCTCACAAGATCGTGGCCCCACGGGCGCATCGATCGACCTTCAGGCTCTGCGCGAGAGCATCGATCGCGAGATGGATCACGAGTGCTTCGTCGCGCGACTCCAGGTCGCTCGGTTCAGCGCGGACGACATCCTCGACATCGAGCTTTCCTACAACCTCGCTAAGTTCGGCCACCACGAGCAGTTTCGTGAGAGCGGCGAGCCGTACTTCGAGCACCCGAGGGCCGTCGCGGTCCAGCTCATCGAGATCCGTACCGCGTTGCTCGAGGGGGGGCGCGAGGCCGAGGCGCTGGCGGGCGTCACGAAGGATGGGATCATCCTGGCGCTCCATCACGACACGGTCGAGGATACGAAGTTGTTCGGGGGCGCGGGGCTTCGAGGCCCGTTCGCAAAAGAGATCAGCGCCTTTCGGTTGCTGTGGGCTTACGGTGTGGATGTCATGTGCGGCATCGAGGCGCTCACCAAAGTCGAAGCGGGAGACCACGGGATCAGCCCGGCCGAGGCGAAGCTCGCTTCAGTCGAGAAGGTGACGGCGTCCGACCCGATGACGCGACGGGTGAAGCAGAGCGATCGCCTTCACAATCTGCGCACCCTCGGCGCCACCCCGCCCGCGAAGCAGCGTCGCATCGTGCGCGCGACCGTGGAGCAGTACATCCCGAGCTGGGATCGCGACGCGCGCGGTGACGACTCCGGGCGAGTCGTTTCGCAGATCCTGTTGGATCTGGTCAACGAGACCATCGAAGAGTTGCGGGCGTCGTGGCTAGGGCAGGACGAGTCGAAGCTCTCGCCCGAGCCTGCGTCGGAGCCGGTTCCGATCGACCTGGAGCGCGCGACGGCCTACGAGATCCTCGACGGCATTCCCGGCCTGACGATCGTCGAACGGCAGCTGGTCCACTTCGCGTATGACATCGCTGCCTATGGACACACCTCGACCGAAGATGCGGGGCAGGACGGCGAGCTCTCGTTCGAGCAGATCAAGGGGGCGACTTTCGACCTGATCGACGAGATGACCAAGCGCAACTCGCACGACTGGAAACTAATCGCCGCCTCTCTTTTGCGAGACACGGTCGAGCATACGTACATCTTCGGCAGCGACTCGATTGCGGGCATGCGTTACGACCAGGTCGCGGCGCGCAACATCGGCAAGGTCTTCGGCAGCGAGGTGCGTCACCTGGTCCTGTCCCAAACCCGGCAGGAGCCCGGCCCTCGCGCGGGCGCAACCGAGTCGACGTACCTCGAGAGCCTTCAGGGGGCGGGGCCCGCGGCCGTGGTTCTGCAGATGACCGACACGGTCGAGCGACTCAAGAGAATCAACGACGTTCCGGGCGACGAGCAGAGCTCCTTCATCGAGCACCTCGAGAGGGACTACATGCCGATGTTCGAGGTCTTCTCGGAACGAGACGGGCGCCTACAGGAGTTGATCGGGCGTTATCTCCACAAGATCCAAACGCAGAAGCGCGGCGTCGAACAGGCGCGGAACGGCTGAATCAGCCGAGCCGACGGGGCGTGCTCGCCGGCGGAACCCCGACGTCGAACGTTTCGGCGTCTCCGGTGGAGCTGCGCAGCTCGATTCGGTGTTGGCCGGCGCCGAGCCAGGCGGCGGGGAGCGTGAACTCGAGGGCCGGGCCCTCGCTCGGGCGGGCAACGGGCTGACGGAGTTCGCGGCCCGAAGACGTGACGACGCGGAGTTCGAGTGGCCCGGTTCCCGGCAGGTGTGTGACGACGGTCACGTGGAGTTTGTCGCCGTCGCGCACGGCTTCGACCGGCGGGTTTCGTGGAGCTGGAGCCATCGACTCGAGTGGGGCTGCCGAGGCCGGGCGCGCCGGGGCCGGGCGTGCTGGCGGCGGAGCCATCGGCTGTATCGCAACGTCCCCCTCGAGTGCGAACAGCTGATCGCGTTTCTCGATACCAGCAGGGGCGCCGGCGCGTTCCCGCTGCGCTGTCGCGCGCTGCGCGACGACAGCCTCCTTCATTGCCTTCCTCGCGGGTGCGAGCTCGCTAGTCACCGGGCGCCGAGCCGATTGCACGATCGGTTCGACCACGACGTCACGGCGTAGGTAGAGGAGCGGCAATGTCACGACGAGAAGCGCGGCGTACGCAAAGGCGGGCGTCCAGATGACCCGTCCGACCTGAGTGGTCCAGGGCACGATGTCGTCTGCGTCGGCTTCGATGTCCGGCTCGAGTGCGAATTCGA
Organism: Candidatus Binatia bacterium; assembly: GCA_029243485.1. Lineage (NCBI taxonomy): Bacteria > Candidatus Binatota > Binatia (SeqCode) > Binatia bacterium. The sequence goes on from JAQWRY010000028.1 coordinate 174,024, forward strand.
TCTCCGGCTCGGGTTCGATGTCCGGTTCGGGCTCGTCTTGGGTCGGAAGGGTAGGCCTCGGAGCCGGAGTGTCGAAGCGCCTTCCGGCCGAGGAGAAGCTGCGTTCCACCACCGGCTCGCTCATCGCGAACCCGGAGGGGATGGCGTCTTCCGACTCGGGCAGTGCGGCGGCGGCCACTGCACCGAAGTCCTCTTCGGGCGCGAAGGACTCGAGGGACTGGATTTCTTCCGTACACGGGTCGCAGGAGGCGACGTGGGCAAGGAGGCGTGTTCGATCCTTGCTGGACAACGACGCCGGGGCGTCCTGCAGCATCAGGATCTCGTCGATGGAGGGATGGGCGTCGGCTCCGAGCTCCATGTGGAGCTCGGTCCAGATGTGGATCTCGGCCGAGCAGTCCCGGCACGCGGGATAGTGCTCGCGGAACGAGAGGAAGTTCTCGTCTGTGGGATCTTCCAGGAAACCCGGGAGGTCCAGCTCCTCGATTCGTCGACAGGACATGGCCTCGCTCAGTAGGTCTCTTCGCACGGCTCAGCCGGATCAACCAATGTCATGACAATCCCGCCTCGGAGAGTCGTCGACGCAGATGATCGAGCGCGCGGCGTTGGTAGCGTTTCGCCGTTCCCAGGGGCAACCCGAGGGTGTCGGCCATCTCCTGAACGGTGTGGCCCGCCCAGTACGTCCCAAGCAGAAGGCTTCGGTCGGGCTCGCCCATGTGCTCGACCTCGGACCGAAGGCCCGCGGCGTTGGCTTCGGGGTCATCCTCCCACCCGGCTTCGAGAGAGCCCCTCGGGGGAACTCGATTCTGGTTCTCGTCTTCCCAGGCCTGGGTATCTCGCTCGTGGTGGCGTTTGCTGAGGGAGAGGCGGTCGAAGAACTTGTTGCGTGTGATGATCCGCACGTAGCCCTCGAATGCGCGTGGGTCGCGCAGTCGATCCTGCTGGGCGTTCGAAACGAGCGCCAGCAGCACTTCTTGGCGGAGGTCGTCCCACTCACCAGCGAAGTCCCACGCGCGCAGCTGCCCGAGCACTCGCGACACCAGACGGTTCACCTGCAGAACGGCTGCGCGGTCGCCCGCGAGGAGGCGTTCCTGGATCTCGGTCCAGTCCTGTCGGGCCATCGCCACCCCCCCACGGTAGCGGAGCCCGCGCCGAGCAGAAACGCGACTCCGGGGCTTCTGCGCAAAAAAGTGCTCGGCGGGTGATCCGGCAGGGCTCGGTCGCAAGACCTCCTGTTGTGAAGCCCAAGCCGAGCCCTGCGGGGCCAGAAGGAGAAGCCCATGTTCGAAGATCTGCATGCCTTTCCCGTCGGAGCGCCCCTGCTCGCTCTGCTCCTGTTCGGTGGTGTTCTCATACGCCCGAGCACGTCGTCCGGATCCCAGGTTCCACCGCCGCCGCCCCCGGGGTGGAGCGCCGAGGCTCCCCTGGGACTCGAGGCGTTGGGTCCGGACGGTGCTCGGCTGGGCCCGTGCCCGCTCGAGCACACCGATGTGCAGGCCGAGATCGCGGGCTTCGTCACGCGGGTTCGGGTGAAGCAGACGTTCTCGAATCCCTTTGAGGAGCCGATCGAGGCAGTCTATACGTTCCCGCTTTCGTCGGACGGCGCCGTGGACGCAATGACGATTCGCGCGGGGGAGCGCACGATCAGTGGGGATATCCGCCGCCGCGAAGAGGCGCGCAAGATCTACGAGGACGCGAAGAGCGCCGGTAAGCTCGCGGCGCTCCTGGACGAGGAACGCCCGAACATCTTCACGCAGTCGATCGCGAACCTCATGCCGGGCGAGTCGATCGACGTCGAGATCCAGTACGTCGAGTCCCTCGACTACGCGGACGGGCGGTTCGAGTTCTCGTTTCCGATGGTTGTCGGACCGCGCTTCGTGCCGGGCGCGGCCGCGGAGAGGGAAGGGACGGGGTGGTCGCCCGATACCGATCGGGTTACGGACGCTTCGCGCGTGACGCCGCCCGTGGCACCGCAGGGTGTACGCGCCGGGCATGACGTTTCCCTCTCGGTGGAGCTCGCGGCAGGGCTCCCCATTGCGGACCTGCGATCGCGATTACATGAGGTCGACGTAGAGGAGGTCGATGGCACCCGGCGCCGCGTTCGCCTTCGTAACCGGAACGAGATCCCGAACCGCGATTTTGTTCTGGAGTGGACGGTCGCGGGAGAGCAGCTCGCAAGCGGAGTGCTCGTCCATCGCCCCGAGGGCGATGTCGACGGCTACGTCACCTTCTTATTGGTTCCGCCCGAGCGCGTCGCGCCGGTCGAGGCCGCACCGCGTGAGATCGTATTCGTCGTCGACCGGTCCGGCTCGCAGTCGGGGAAGCCTCTCGCGCAGGCGAAGGCCGCGATTCTCTACACTATCGGAAGGCTGAACCCGCGCGACACCTTCCAGCTCGTCTCCTTCAGCAGCGCGGTTGAGAAGCTCTTCGATGCGCCGCGCCCGGCGACCGCGGCGAATCGGCGAGCAGCGAAGTCGTATGTGGAGGCACTCCAGGCCAACGGCGGCACCATGATGGCCGAGGCGGTGCGAGAGGTCTGCGCGGATCGGGCACCGGAGAACCGGCTGCGTATCGTGTCCTTCATGACCGACGGGTACGTCGGCAACGATCACGAGGTCCTCGGTCTGGTTCAGAAGCTGCGCGGCCGGTCGCGCTGGTTCCCGTTCGGAACCGGCAATTCGACGAATCGCTACCTGCTCGATCACATGGCGCGCGTAGGCGGCGGTGAGGTGGAGTACGTCCTGCTGGACGAGGACCCCGAGGCGGCCGCGCGCCGGTTCTACGACCGTATCGCGGCACCCGTTCTGACGGACGTCCGCATCGACTTCGAGGGCCTGGCTATCCGGGAACTCGCCCCGCACCGTCTGCCCGACCTGTGGGCGCACAAGCCGCTGATCGTGCACGCGCGTTACACGGAGCCGGGAGCGGGGCGTGTCGTCCTGCGAGGATTCCGTCAGGGGGAGAAATGGGAACGCGCGCTCGAGGTGGAGCTCCCGGCTCGATCGACGACGAATGCGCCCATCGCTTCGATGTGGGCCCGGGCACGGGTGGACGAGCTGCTCGCGCTTGATCTTCGCGGGCTGCAGCGGGGCGAGTTCGTAGAGGCTTTCCGAGACGAAGTGGTGTCGATTGCGCTCGCCCATCACCTTCTCACGCCGTTCACTTCATTCGTGGCGGTCGAGGAGAAGATCGTGAACGAAGGGGGGAAGACGCGAACGGTCACGGTCCCCGTCGAGGTCCCCGACGGTGTCGACCGCGGCGCGATCTTCGTCGAAGTCAGCGCAACGATGGGCCCGGCTGCGGCTCTGGCGATGGCTCCCGGAATGAAGCTGCGCGCACTGGGATACACCCAAGGCGCTCCGGCGGTCGCGCGGGAAGAGGAGCGGTACCGGCCGTCGGCGGAAGTCACGCGAGGCGGGCGCGTTGACGGGGTGCGGAAGGACGTGCGCGCCAGGGCTCTTCTCTCTGGCCCCGGTTCGGACAAGCTGGGCCGTCTCCTCGTCGCTCAACTGGAAGAGGCGCCAGAGAACACCGCGGAGTTGTCGGTGCGGGTGACTCTCACCCCCGGCGTGAACCCCGAGGCCGAGCGGGCGCTGGCGAAGGCCGGGCTCCGGATCGGGTTGGTGTTCGGCCAGGAGGTGGTGGGCACGATCTCGGTGGCCGATCTCGAAGCGCTGGTGGCGCTCGGGTGGGTGGAGAGGGTCGACCTCGCCTAGGGCGGGCTTCCCGGGGGCGCGTGCGCGCACCCCCGGGGGGCCCCTTCAATCGGCGTCGCGGTGGACGGTATCGGGTGCGAACGCAGGGAGACAGATCGCGAAGTATTCGGCGCCTCCGTCCTCGGGGGTACTGTACCGGACCCATTCGCCGGGCGCGGTCACGACGGCCTGCCCGGCGCGTACCTGAAGCTTGCCGGCTGCGTGCTCGACTTCGAGCATCCCGGCGAGCACGACGGTCAGCTCTTCGAATTCCGGTCGCTGGCCCGGCTCGAGCCAGCCCTGCGGCGACTTCATTCGCGCGACACTCGCGCTCTCGTGTCCGGAGTTCACGCGCCCGAAGTATTCCTCGATGCGTTTGGGCTTGGTCCCGGCCGCTTCGATGATCGATGGTTGTTCGATGAGCCTTGGCATGGAGGCAGACATGCCACGTTCGGCTCCCCGGTCAAGGACGCCCCTGCAGCGCTCGATCTTCGACGCGCCTGCGACTCCCACGCCCCGGGGTCGTGCACATCAGCTCGCGTCTCGGTGTTGGGCCGGCCGAGTTGCGGGGGGACGGCCGTGGACTAGAGGCTCTCGTTCGTGGGTCGGCCGAAGAGGAGGTTCAGGAAGCTCTGGTCGTCCGTTTGGGTGAAGAGGCACACGTAGTCTCCGGGCGAGAGTGAGCTGTCGCGGCGTGGGGGGACCACGTCCGGGCCGCGCAGGATTAGGGTGACGACCGTGTTGTCCGGCAGCGGGAGATCGCGCACGTAGGCACCCGAGACGGCCGAGCGCGCGTCGAGGTTGTACCAGACGAACTCACCGGGGTACTCGCCGTGCGAGAACAGCTCGACGCTCGCGGGCGGCGCGGTGGGTCGCGGGTCGGCGAGGTCCGCCTTCTTGGCGAGCCACGCGACGGTCGAACCCGGAATGAAGTTGTTCACGAGGACGGCGAAGAACACCACGTCGAAGATGAGGTAGGCGTCCGGAACGCCGCGCAGGAGCGGGTAGGTCGCGAGGATGATCGGGACGGCGCCGCGCAGTCCGACCCAGGAGATGAAGAGCTTGTGCGGGAACGGCAGACGGATCGGGAGGAGGGTGATCAGGACCGCGGCGGGGCGCGCCACCAGCGCGAGCGCAAAGCCGACCGCGAGTCCGTCTTCCCAAACGGCTGCGAGTCGCGACGGGAACACGAGCAGCCCGAGCAGAAGGAACATCGTGATCTGCGCGAGCCACGCGAGGGCCTCATGGACGCGGCGAACGCCGGGTCGGTAAGGAAGAGGGCCATCGCCGAGAAGGATTCCCGCGATGTAGACGGAGAGGAATCCGCTCCCGCCGACGCTCGACGGCAGACCGTACGCGAGAAACGCGAAGGCGACCGTAAACGCGAGGTAGAGGCCGGGGGAGGGCAGTCGGATTCCGGCGAGCAGGAACTGTCCCCCGTACCCGATGGCGACGCCGCCGGCCGCTCCGATCACAAGCTGCTGTGCGAGGAAGAAGCCGGTCTCGCCGCCGAGTGTCGTCGTGCCCAGGATGATCTCGGTTCCGACCATCGTGAGGAGTACGGCCATCGGATCGTTCAGTCCGGACTCGACCTCGATGATCGGGCCCAGCTGGCCTCGCAGGTGGATGCCTCCCCCGCGAAGCACGGAGAAGACGGCCGCGGCGTCGGTCGAGGAGACCACGCATCCGGTGAGCACGGCAATCGGGACGGGCAGCCCGACCAGAATCCCGATGCCGGCCGTGATGCCCGCTGTGAGCACGACCCCGACCGTCGCGAGGAGGCCGGCGGGGGCCAGGGATCTTCGCAGGGCCGCGACGGGCGTGTTCAGCGCTCCGTCGAAGAGGATGAGGACCAGGGCGATCGTGCCGATCCGGTAGGCGTCGTCGTAGCTCTCGAATGGGATCCCGCCGAGGCCCTCGGATCCGGCCATCATCCCGACCACTAGGAAGAAGAGCAGGGACGGAATGCCGAGCCTGTGGGAGAGGGGGCTGGTGAGCGCCGCGGTGACCAAGAGGAGACCGCCTGCCGTCAAAAAGAGAGAGGTTTCGAGCGGTTCCATGGGCGCCTGGCGCGCAGTCGTATGATACCTGCGGGCCCGAAACCAGAACGACGCCCCATCAGATGCTGGGGCACCCACGCGTCCCTATGATTTGAGCCACTCATTCGGCCAAACTACATTTGTTAGGTTGGCCGGTTTCCCGAGGTTCGGTAAGATGACTTTCGTGGTTGCGGCCCGAAAGCCAATGAAGGGGATCAAGGACGTCTTTTACGAGACGCGGGTCCTCCTCGGCCGGGAGTACACTCTGCGGCGCTTTGTCGACGAGGTTCTCGGCAAATCCGTCGACCCCGTAATGCTCGGTTACATCGAGAAGGGGAAGCGGTTCCCCAGTGAGGCCCTGGTCCGACGCTTGGCCGTCATCCGCAAGGAGGATGCCCACGAGCTGCTCGCGATCTTGTGGCGCGACCGGATGATCCACGCCTTCGGTCGCGAACTGAAGAAGGTTCTCCAGACGCCGCGTGCGCCGACGGGCGTCGACGATGCCGACCTCGCCGTGCTTCTGAGTCAGGGCATTGCCGCGCTTCCGGACGACGGTACCTGGGTCGCGGCCGACGGGTGGCGCAAGACGCTCAAGGCGTCGCCCCGTCGCCGGCCTCGCGCGAAAGTCCCCGAAACCCTGGTGAAGCAGGTCGAGAAGGTCTTGAAGGAGCGCGACCTCATCGAGACCCGCAGCGGCAAGGTCCGAAAGAAGGCCCGTCACTTCATCGCCGAGGGCCAGGCGGAGAAGCAGGCTCTCGCGCTCGAGTTCTGCGCACTCTTCGCAAAGAGCATGCTCGACAAGCTCGCCCTCGTCGACAAGGACACGCACACCTACCTCCGGGACCACTACTTCCACATCGACGAAGCCCGCCTCCCGGAGTTCCAGGAACGCCTCGACCAAGCCGTCCGAGAGCTCGCCGAGGAGTTTGCCGGCGACGCGGACAACCCGTTCCTGAACGTTCTGATCAGCTCGACGACGATTTAGTGCGGCGCACTAGGTTTCACCGCGGCCCTCATCGGGGGCTCGGGTCCGCCTTGAGATTCAGCCCCGGTGGGCATAGATCGATCGCGTGCCGTTTCTCGGAATCGATCTCGGAACCTCGGGCGTAAAGACACTCCTGGTCGACGACGACCAGAACGTTCTGGCCGAGGCGACCGCGCCGCTCGACGTCAGCCGACCGCAGCCCCTTTGGTCCGAACAGGACCCGGCCGCCTGGTGGACGGCGACGGAAGCGAGTGTGGCCCAGATCCGTGGCTCGCACGCAAAGGAGCTCGCCGCCGTGCGAGGTATCGGTCTGTCGGGCCAGATGCACGGCGCGACCCTGCTCGACGACGGAGACGAAGTCCTTCGCCCGGCGATCCTCTGGAACGACGGGCGCAGTGCCGCGCAGTGTGCGGAGATCGAGAAGAGGGAGCGGCGGTCGCGCGAGATCAGTGGCAACCTCGCGATGCCCGGTTTCACCGCACCGAAGCTTCTATGGGTCGCGCAGAACGAACCGGACATCGCGAAGCGCGTCGCACGCGTTCTTCTTCCGAAAGACTACCTTCGTCTCTGCATGACCGGCGATCATGCCTCCGAGATGTCGGACTCGGCGGGTACGCTGTGGCTCGACGTCGCGAAGCGCGCGTGGTCGCCGGAACTCCTCGCCGCGACGAACCTCACCCAGGCCGCGATGCCCGAGCTCTTCGAGGGCTCCGCACCGACTGGGCAGCTTCGCCCCGAGGTCGCCGAGGCGTGGGGAGTCGACCCCGGCGTCGTCGTTGCCGGCGGGGGAGGGGACAACGCAGCAGGCGCGATCGGCGTCGGCGTGATCGACCAGGGCCAAGCCTTCTTGTCGCTCGGCACGTCGGGCGTCTACTTCGTCGCGGGCAGCAACTACGCCCCGAACCCGGAACGGGCCGTGCACGCATTCTGCCACTGCCTCCCGGGACGTTGGCATCAGATGGCGGTCATCCTGAGCGCCGCGAGCTGCCTCACGTGGGTCACCGCACTCACCGGTGCGAAAGACGAAGCCGCACTTCTCGCCGAAGTCGAGTCGGCCGATCGCGACTCTCGCGCCGTCTTCCTTCCGTACCTTTCCGGAGAACGCACGCCGCATAACGACCCTGAAGCCAAGGGCGTGTTCTTCGGGCTCACGCACGATACGTCGCGTGCCGATCTCGGCCGGGCCGTGCTCGAAGGCGTGGCGTTCGCTCTCGCCGACGGCCAGGATGCTCTCCTCGCCGCCGGCACGACGATCGATACGGTCACCGTGATCGGAGGCGGCGCGCGCAGCCATTTCTGGGGCCGAATTCTCGCAAGCGTACTCGGCCGTCCGCTTCGCTACGCCGCCGGCGGCGAGCTCGGGCCGGCCTTCGGGGCTGCGCGCCTCGGACGGCTCGCCGCGACCGGCGAAGAGCCGACCGCCGTCTGCCACGCACCCTCGGCCGACCATGAAGCGGCACCGGAGGCTGAGCTGGTTCAGCGCTACGCGGAACGACGCACTCTCTATGGGCGCCTCTACGATAGCCTGAAAGAATCCTTCGCAGCGCTCTGAGCTGAGCGTCCTCGTCCACAACTCCAGAGGAGTCAAGCATGTCTGCGCCGCTGTTCGATCAAGTCGAGAAGGTCACCTTCGAGGGCCCCCAGAGCGACAATCCGTTCGCCTATCGCCACTACGATCCGGATGCGCAGGTGCTCGGTAAGCGGATGGAAGAGCATGTGCGCTTCGCCGTCTGCTACTGGCACAACTTCGTCTTTCAGGGGCAGGACATGTTCGGCGGCGACACGTTCGACCGCCCCTGGACGGGCGACGGTGGCATGCCCGCGGCGCATCGAAAAGCCGAGGTCGCCTTCGAGCTGTTCGAGAAGCTCGGCGCTCCCTACTTCACCTTTCACGACCGCGACATTGCACCGGAAGGCGCCACGCTTTCCGAGACCAACGGCTTCGTCGACGAGATTGTCGCTGTCTTTGAGGAAGAGATGGCGCGCACCGGTGTGAAGCTGTTGTGGGGAACGGCGAACCTCTTCAGCAACCCGCGATTCGCCGCGGGTGCCGCCACGAACCCCGATCCCGAGGTCTTCGCGTACGGAGCCGCCCAGGTGAAGAAGGCGATGGACGTCACGCACGCTCTCGGAGGCGAGAATTACGTTCTCTGGGGCGGCCGCGAAGGGTACGACACTCTGCTGAACACCGACCTGCGTCAGGAGACCGAACAGTTCGGCCGCTTCATGCATCTGGCCGTCGAGCACAAACACAAGATTGGCTTCAAAGGGACGCTCCTCATTGAACCCAAACCGATGGAGCCGACGAAGCACCAGTACGATTCCGACTCGGCGGCCGTTCACGCGTTTTTGCGGCGCTTTGGACTCGAGCGCGAGATCGCTCTCAACATCGAGGTGAATCACGCGACGCTCGCCGGCAAGAGCTTCGAGCACGAGCTGGCGTACGCAGTCGCGAACGATCTCCTGGGCAGTGTCGACATGAATCGCGGCGACCCGCAGAACGGGTGGGATACCGACCAGTTCCCGAATAGCGCCGAGGACATGACGGTCGCGTTCACCGAGATCCTGCGCGGGGGCGGCCTCAAGACCGGCGGCTGCAACTTCGACGCGAAGCTTCGCCGTCAGAGCATCGATCCTCACGATCTGTTGCACGCTCACATCGGGGGCGTCGACACGCTGGCCCGTGGCCTCCTCCAGGCGGAGAAGCTGATCGAGGAAGGTCGCGTGGATGCGTTCCGCGAGGAGCGATACGCCGGCTGGAAGGAGCAGCTCGGCCGAGACATCCTTGCCGGGCGCAAGAGCCTCGACGACCTCTCCGCGCTCGTCCTGGACACCAACCTCGAGCCGAAGGCCGTTTCGGGCCGCCAGGAGATGCTAGAGAATCTCGTGAACCGGGTCCGCTGAGCCCGCGTGGTCGAACCCGGCAACGAATATCTGTGGTACCTCGCGTTCGCGCTGATCGGCGTTGTCGCCGGGTTCGTGAATACCCTCGCGGGGGGAGGCTCACTCCTAACGCTGCCGGTCCTGATGCTCGCGGGGTTGCCGCCGCACATTGCGAACGCGAGCAATCGGGTCGCCGTCTTTCTGCAGGGCGTTGCGGGAACAACGGCTTTCGACCGCGAAGGACGACTCGACCGCTCGAACGCGTTCGCGATCTCCGCTCCCACCTTGATCGGCTCGCTCGGCGGCGCGGTAACGGCCGCATACCTCCCGAACGACATCCTGAAGCCGGTGCTGCTAACTGCCATGATGACGATCGCGGTGGTCTTGTTGGTTCGCCCGACGCTCCTTGCGCCGCCGCCCGAGGGTACGCCACGAACGCTCAGTGAGGCGCCGATGGCGATCCCCGTCTTGGTCGCGGTGGGGTTCTACGGTGGATTCGCGCAAGCGGGTGTCGGCATCTTTCTTCTCGCCGCGTTCGGAGGAATGTTGCGCTACGACTTGGTCCGCGCGAACGCGCTGAAGCTGCTGGTGACGACGGCCTTCACCGGATTGGCGCTCCTCGTCTTCATCGGGGCGGGGCAGGTCCGATGGATTCCCGGTCTGGCCCTCGCGGTGGGTATGGTGACGGGCGCGCGGATCGCGGTTCGCTTCGCGATTTCGACGGGTCAGGAGACCTTGCGGAAATTCGTGCTCGGGGTGGCCATCGTGAGTTGCATCGCCGCCTGGGTGCGAGGGTAGCCGGCGACACCTACGGGAGCGAACTCTTTCACCCACCGGGTTGGTTCACCGCCGGGCTCGCGGACGAACTCCGATAGCCAGGGCGCCGGGTCCAGCGTGTCTACATCCATACCGAGCACTTGAAGGGTGAAGGAGTTCATCCACTGGCTATGCCCGGAATCACCAAGCGTCCGGCCACGTCATGACGAGCGGTCGCCGGGCCTACATGCCGCTCAACGTCGTCGTTGCTGCCTACGAAGCCGAAGCATCCATCCGAAACTGCGACGGCTTCGGCCCATGGCTGCTGCTCGTTGGCGGTGTAGATGTGGCCTCCGCAGAACACCCGCTGGGCCGGCGCTGTGGCGGTCGAGGCCGTGTTCTCCTTGTCGCCGCAGGCCGCAGCCACAAGGGCGAGCCTGATGCCCACGCAGAGGATTGTACTCGCTTGGAACATCGGCGCCTCTTTCCTGCGTGGGCGCTGCCTCGGCCCGACGTGGTTCGTGCGGGGTGGTCTATCCCTCTTCCGCCCACACCCGAAGCAGCTGGTGCGCGATCGCCATCTTCGGTGGCACCGCGAGTTTGTCCGTTGGGCGGCGGAGCGACTGGCGGGCCTCGTCGCGGGTGAACCAGAGGGCTTCCTCCAGCTCCGACGTGTCCACGGTGATGTCTTCGCTCGTTGCTTCGGCCATGCAGCCCATCATCAGCGAGGCGGGGAAGGGCCATGGCTGGGACGAGTGGTATCGGACGGCGCCGACCTCGATCCCGGCTTCTTCCATGACCTCTCGGCGGACGGTTTCCTCGAGCGTCTCGCCGGCTTCGACGAAGCCGGCAAGGGCGGAGAAGAACGGGCGGGGCCACGCCGGCTGGCGGCCGAGGAGGCAGCGGTCGTCCTTGTAGACCAGCATGATCGCGACGGGGTCGGTGCGCGGGAAGTGTTCGGTGTCGCAACTCGGGCACTGGCGGGCCCAGCCGCCGTCTTTCGCGTGCGTGGGCTGACCGCAGCCGGGGCAGAAGCCGTGGCGCGCATGCCAGTCGACCATGTGGCGGGCCTGGGCTGCGATCGAAGCGTCTTCGACCGAGAGTCGGGTGGCAATGGCGCGGAGGTCGGGGAACTCGGCGTCGCGCAGGCCGAGCTTCTCGCCCGGATGCTCTACGCCGGTGACGTCGACTGCGAACAGCATCTTATCGCCGCGCGACCCGAGGAAGATCGGCTCGCTTCCGGGGGCACGCAGGTCGAGGACATGCGAGCGGCACCAGGCGAGGCCCGGCGTCTCCTGCCCCTGAACGGCCGGCGCCAACTTCGAGACGGCGAGGAATCTCGTGGTCTTGGCTTCGAGTTGCGCGGCCATCCAGTCGGGATCGCGTCGGTGGCGGTCGAGACGGTCGAGTGGGCTTCCGGCAAAGGTATGCGGCTGAGTCACAATCGGAGGCTAGGCGACCGGGCCCCGGCGTTCAATGCGTCGGCCCGTGAAGCCCCGGCCGGGTCTGGTAGACCCTCCGGATGCGTTTCTGGTCGATCGTTCTCGTCGCAGGGCTTCTCTTCGGTTGTGCGAAGTCGGCTCCGCCCCTGCCTCCCGCGGATCATACCTACTCGACGAGGGGGATCGTGGAGCGCCTGCCGAGTCGGAGCGACGCTCACATCATCATCTTGCACGAGGAGCTTCCCAACTTCATCGGGATCGACGGCGACGCCGCCACGATGCAGTCGATGGCGATGCCGTTCGCGTTCAGCCCGGGCGTTTCGGCTGCCGGGGCGAAGGACGGCACCAAGGTGGCGTTCACGTTCGAAGTGCGTTGGACCGGTGCGGAGCCGCTGTTGATCACGAAGCTTGAAGTTCTCCCGGAGGACACGACGCTCGAACTCGAGGATTGAATTCCGTGCGCTGATCCCGGGTCAGGCGAGGGCAAGTCGGAGTCGTACCCGGGTTCCGCTCTCGCCGAGTGCCAGCGTCGAGACGAGCTGTCCGCCGATTCCATCGTGGACGTCTTGCATGATGCGTTCGCGCTCGGCCGCGATGGCCGACTCGCGCTCGAGGACCCGTAGGCGCTGGTAGTTTGACTCCAGGAGGTCGTGCTTGTGCTGGACGCGTCTCTGGAGTTCACGGTTCAGGGTCTCGGCCTCGGTGAGGCTACTGGTCAACGTCGCGAGGATCGTCCACCCCGTGAACAGCATGGCGACCGACGCGGCATAGGGGGCGAGTCAGAAGCCCGAGATCGGGCCGCCCCAGAACACGGAAGCGAGATTGTGGCCGGCGAATAGGGCGCCCACGATGGTCGCCGTGGTCAGGGTCTTCGGGTACGTGATGAGCCCCCGCGTCGTCGCGTGGTAGACGAGGAGCAGGATGTACCCGGCCACTGTGCCCGTGATGACCCGCCAGCTTATCCACGACGCGAAGGCATAGCGGGTGGGTCGCGCAGGAAACCCTGGGTGAGGACGACCGCCCAGAGGATGAAGGCTGCGGCGAACCACGGGTTCGCGCCTTCGTCGTCGTCGCGTACGAAGACGCCGAGGATGAGAAGCGCGACCGCTAAACACAGGGTCGCCACGATCTGCGGGACGAGAACCGTGAACGTCGATTGGGTTTCGAAGCTCGGTTGGAGGACCGCGTGGGGCCCGATGAGTACGGGGTCGAGGATGCCGGAGAACGCCGGCTCGACCACCAGGCGGATTCGTACCACGTTGCGGCCGGCCTGGAGCATGCCGGTCGGCACGTTGGAGAGCAGTGGGCGGTTTGCGTTTCGGCTGAGCGGCCGCTCCATGCTGCCACCGTCACCGATGAAGTAACCGTTGACGTGGGCCGGCGTTCATGGCGAGCCGCGCAAGGAACACCGCCCACAACTCGTCAGTTGCTTCGTCGAGATCCGGGGAGAGCTCGTAGGTCGCCTCTTGATGCTTCAGCCGCCGGTCCGGCCGCCAATAGTCCGGCAGTTCGGCCTTCTGCGGAACCTCATCCGCATACCGGATCGTACCCTCGTCGAGAGACACGACGGGGTCCGAACCGGACGGGGTGCATCCCGGGAGAGGGACCGCGACGGTCATCGCTAGGAGCAGCAGTAGTCGCATGGCGAATTGAAGGCTCTCATCTTGAACGAGCGGGCCCCCTTGGTCAGAGCGGCGCTCGGCGCTACTCTCGGACTCCTTGAGCGAAGAGAAGCCAGAACCGGTGGACATCCCCTACGCGCAGCTTTCGAAGGATGCGTTGCAGGGGCTGATCGAGGAATTCGTCACGCGGGACGGGACCGACTACGGGGTGAGCGAGCGCACTCTCGGATCCAAGATCGCCTCCGTCCACGGGCTGCTCGAGCGGGGGGAGGCGCGGGTGGTGTTCGACCCCGAGACCGGGACCGCGAACATCGTCGTCGCCGTTTGAACGGTCGTCTCAATTCCGGAAACGCCCGACTTTCGGCGGACGCGTCCCTTCCTTATGGTTGCTGGATACCCCAAGCGCCAAATTATTAAGGAGGTTCCAGAATGGGTGGTTTTCTCGAAGGAAAGGCGGTCGCCATCACCGGCTCGGGCCGGGGCATCGGACGTGCGATCGCGCTGGCCTGTGCGGCCGAGGGCGCGAAGGTCGTGGTCAATGACTACGGCGTCTCGATGGACGGCCAGGAGCCGACCAGCGAAATCGCCAACGAGGTTGTCGACGAGATCAAGTCGGCTGGCGGTGAGGCCGTTGCCAATGCGAACTCGGTTGCCGAGATGGAAGGCGGGGCGAGCATCGTGCAGTCGGCCGTCGACAACTTCGGTCGAATCGACGGTGTCGTCTGCGTCGCCGGCATCCTGCGCGAGCGGATGTTGTTCAACATGACCGAAGACGACTGGGATCCCGTCGTCGCCACCCACCTGAAGGGTCACTTCACGGTCTTCAAGGCGGCCTCGGCCATCATGCGCAAGCAGAAGAGCGGTACGCTCATCGGATTCACCTCCGGAGCGTTCGCCGGTTCGGTCGCGCAGGCGAACTATGCCTCGGCCAAGGGCGGCATCGTCTCGCTGGTGCGCAGCGCCGCGGTTGGCCTCCACAAGTATGGCGTCACGGCGAACTGCATCGCGCCGGTCGCGCGTACTCGCATGAGCGCCAACGTGCCGATGGAGATCGCCGGCATGGGCGACGCGGAAGATGTCGCGCCGATGGCGGTGTACCTCATGAGCGACAAGGCTCGTCACATCACGGGGCAGGTCTACACCGTCTCGGGTGGCAAGATTGCCGTCTGGAACCAGCCGGCCGAGCAGCGTTCAATGTTCAAGGACGGTCGCTGGTCTCCGGGCGAGATCGCCGAGCGGCTCGACGGACAAATCGGCGTCGAGAAGATGCCGATGATCGACCGGCTCGAGGCGATGGCCAAGGCGGCAGCCTCGGGCGACAAGCCGAACGGCTGAGAGCGCACCTCGCGAGCTCGCGAAGAAGGCCGCTCTCCTCGGAGGGCGGCCTTTTCTCGTTTCAGGATTCCCTGGGGTGCGGGGTCGGGGATGGACACGAACAACGTCGAACCCGACCCGGGTTCGCTCTGCACCCGCACCGTTGCCCCGAGCCTTCCCTCGACGAGAACCTGGACGGCGATCGCCGAGACTGTGCCGAAGTGCTCTATGACGGATCGTTCCGGCGCGGGGAAGTCGCGGGCCACGCCCTGGACCGGCTCGCCGCGCGATGAGCAACGACGCGATGAACGTACGTCCGGTCCGCTACCGCGGCCTCGCCGACGAGCGAGAGGACCTCGGGCAGGGCCTCTGTGGATTGGGCAGACTTCAGCATCGCGGCTGCACTGCGTGTGACGGCCAGAAGGGGACGATCTCCTGCTTCGTGCGGGCCTGGCATAGCTCGGTCGCCTATCCTGACGGCCCTGCCACGTCACGAGTCCGCCGTTGGTTGAGAGCGGGCGCCGCGGGAGCTACGAAAACTTATCGCGGTCGCGCTCCCTTGCACTCGGGCCCGTTCGCATCATGACCATGGGAACGAGGCAGGAACAGGAAGACGCGAGTACCGAGGTCACCGAAGTGGCGAAGGACGTCCTTCGGATGCAGTTGCCGATCTCGATGCCGGGACTGGGGCATGTCAACTGCTACGCCCTCATCGATGGGGACGGGGCGGCTGTCGTCGACCCGGGGCTGCCGACCCCGGGCTCGTTCGCGGCGCTGCAGGATCGCCTTCGTCAGGCCGGGCTCAAGGTCAAGAACATCCACACTGTCATCGTCACGCACTCGCACGCGGATCACTTCGGTGGGACGGGGCGGATCGTGAAGGAGTCGGGGGCGCGCGTCATCGCGCACCGCGCGTTCAGCTTCGGTGGCGCGCCCGCGGAACCCGAAGTCTCGGTCGACGACCTGCACGCGCATGGCCACAGCCACGGCGTGCAAGCCCCCGGTGTCGAGGAGTTCGGCAAGCGTTCGCCTATCGTGGTGAAGTCGTCCTCCAAGGGCTGGAAGGGCAAGACCCCGTGGGGTGGTGAGAAGCCGAAGCCGCCGCTCAAGATGCGGTTGCGTTGGCAGGCGATGCGTCTCGTCGGTCGCGCGATGTCGTTCCCGCCAATCACCGATCCGGTCGACCAAGGCGACGTCGTGAGGCTTGCCGGACGCGAGTGGTTCGTGCTGCACACGCCGGGTCACACCAACGACCACTTCTGCCTCCACAACGCGGAAGACGGGATGTTTCTCGCGGGCGATCACGTGTTGCCCACGATCACGCCTCACATCTCCGGACTGTCGATGGAGAAGGATCCGCTGGCCGCCTTCTTCGACTCGCTCGATCGTGCTGCCGCCTTGCCGCATGTCGACTTGGCCCTGCCGGCGCACGGGCATCCCTTCGACGATCTCGCCGCCCGTTGCGAAGCCATCAAGACGCACCACGACGAGCGTCTCGACAAAGTGAAGGCCATTGCGCGGGAACTCGGACCGGCCACCGTCCAGGCGTTCAGCCGAAAGCTGTTCCGCGAACGGAGCTGGGGTTCGATGGCGGAGAGCGAGACGTATGCTCACCTCGAGCACATTCGTCTCCTCGGCGACGCCGAGCGTCGGTCGAACGGCAGAGGCCAACTCCTCTACGAGATCTAGGAATCGATCGGGGCCGGTGATAGGTCGGGGCCATGGAACTTGGCCTCACGATCTTCTTCACCGATTCGTCGATTGGTCCGGTCGAGTTGGCACTCGCCGCCGAAGAGCGCGCGTTCGAATCGCTCTGGGTTGCCGAGCACTCGCACATCCCGACGAGCCGGGCGACGCCGTTTCCCGGCGGCGGCGATCTGCCGAAGATGTACTACGACGTGATGGATCCCTTCGTCACGTTGTCCGCTGCGGCCGCCGTGACGAAGAACCTGAAGATCGGGACGGGGATCTGCCTCGTGCCGCAGCGTGACCCGATTCAGACGGCCAAGAGCGTCGCGAGTCTCGATCAGATCTCGAAGGGGCGTTTCCTTTTCGGTGTGGGCGGTGGTTGGAACGTGGAGGAGGCGGCCAATCACGGGGCCAAGGATTTCAAGGGCCGCTGGAAGCTCATGCGCGAACGCATCGAGGCGATGAAGGCGATCTGGAAAACGAGCAAGGCGGAGTACCACGGCGACCTTGTCGACTTCGATCCCATCTACGCCTGGCCGAAGCCGGTTCAGAAGGGCGGTCCGCCCGTTCATGTTGCGGGCATGCATCCGCACGGACCGAAGCGTGCCGTTCGGTACGGTGACGGCTGGGTACCCATCAACCCCGGCCGCAAGGTCCTCGGTTCGCAGATCGCCGACTTCAAACAGATGTGCCGAGACGCCGGCCGCGAAGAGCTGCCCGTAACCCTCTTCGGTGCACCCGGGAAGGCGGAATCGCTGGCGGGTTCCCGGGACGTGGGCGTGTCGCGCGCGGTCTTTGCTCTGCCGCCCGCACCGCGGGACGAGATTTTGCCGCTGCTCGATCGCTTCGTACAGTTGCGCGACGAGATCGGCTGAACCGCGCGCAGATGTCCGCGACGGCCCCGCGGGAAGACCCGGTCCTGCAGGCACTCGCAGCCGAAGAGATGCGTGGTCTCGCTCTCGCCATGCGCGTCCGGTTGATTGGGCTCGCGATCATCGCGGGCTGGGTGACGATCTAGAACGCGTTTCCGGTCGGCCTCTGGTGCCTGTTCCTCATCGGATTGATCGCGCTGAGTGGCAGCGTGCCGCTATTCGTACAGCGCGGTCGCCTGGGCCTCGGCTGGCGTTACGTGCAGGCCGTCGTGGATGCCGCGACCGTGGTGATCGCCGTGTTGGTCGCCAATCCCTTCGACGCGCCCGTACTCCCTCCGCAGATACAGCTGCGCTTCTCGAATGAACTCTACCTCTGCGGACGAGTCGGCCTGTCGGCGCTGAGCTACGCACCGAGACTCGTTCTGTGGACCGGCTTGGTCGGCGCGGCCACATGGTCCCTTGCCGTGGCGTGGGTGATCTGGCTTCCGGAGACGACCCTGAGTCTCCCGGCAGAATAGTTCATGGGTCTGTCGTTGGCGGATCGGGTCGCGCGGGTGGCCGATCCGAACGTGGTCCTCATCCGCGCAACTACGCGAACGGCTTGTCGAGAGCCTTGCGCATCAGGTCTTGCACGTCGGAGGCGCCGAGGATCTGAGAGTAGCGTCGGTGCACCCACCAGCGCCCCTCTTGCTTCACGAGTTCCCAGTGGTTGACCGCCATGCGGATCATACGGATGTCGTCCCCGTCCTTGTGATAGATTCGGGTGTAGCCCGTCGCGGTCGCGTTGTTGCCGTCGACATTGACGACGGCCGGCCCGATGGTGTGGGCCGCGTTGGGGAGAAGCTTCTGGTGGGCCTCGGAGCGCACCATCTCACCGACGGCGCCGCGGCCGCGCATGACGAGGGTCTGACCTGGGTCGCCGTCTTTCGCGCCGATCGCGTGCACTTCGTACTGGGAGTCCTTGGTGAACAACTCCATGGCGGCTTCGGGCTCGCCGGCGTCCACGGCCAGGCCGTAGCGCACGATGAGGCGATGGATGGCCAACTCGTCCTGAACCCGGTCGACCCGCTCGGTCAGGGCTCGTACTTGATCTTCGATGGAATCGCTCATGCGGACGGAGCGCTACCATCCCTGGCGGAAGAAGACCACGAGCGGACTACCGCACCCAGGAGATCGTGCACGGGACGCGGCCGCGCGGGAGGTCGACCTCGAATTCGTCTTCGGCCCGGCGGCCGAGCAGCGCTTGCCCGAGCGGCGAAGCGGGCGACAGCGCCTGGATGACGCCAGTGCTGAACGGAAGCTTCTCGCCACCGCCTTGAGGCACGAGGAAGTGAACCGTCGTCGCACCGTCTTCGTCTTCCACTCCGACGAGGGCGCCGAGCGCGACCGGCGCAGCGGGCGGGAGTGCCGGCGGCGCGAACTCTGCGAGACCGATGATCGCGCTCTGCAGCTGGCCGACGCGATCGGCGAGGCCGCGCGCTAGATACGAGGCCTCGGTCGAGCGGGTGTCTTTCGGATGCTCCGAGCGCGCCTCCGCGTGGGCAGCCCCCGCCTGGGACGCCTGCTGTGACTCGGTCAGCGCCTCGAGTTGCGTTCGCACGCGGTCGCGCAGTGCGGCGACGATCTCCGCCTTCTCCGGTTGGGTGGTCACGTCAGTCGACGGGCTTGCGAAACTTGTAGACGAATCGGTCAGTGCTTCCACGGATCGTGGGATCGAAGACGTTCTTCGTGCGGTCGTCCTGTGGGTGGCTGAGCACGTCGCTTTCGGCCTCGAGGGTGAAGCCGGCGCCAAGGATCTCTTCCTTCACGATCGATGCATCGACCCGGTGGGTTGTGTTCACGTCGCGGTCCTTTGAGCCGCCCTCTGCGTGGTGGTCGATGACGGCGTAGATCCCGCCCGGCTTGAGGGCGTTCAGGATCTGTTCGTTCATCTTCTTGCGGTCCGTCTTTTGCCAATAGGTATCGTGGTAGAAGAGGACCATTACGACCGCGTCGAGCTCGCCGTCGGGCAGGTTCAGTGCGTCGAGTTCGCTGTTGAGGCGTTGGCAGTGTTTCAGGGCGGGCTGCCCGAGTCGCTTCTCCAGCGCGGGCTCCATGACGGTGCCGAACCGTCCCAGCACGTAAGCATTATTCTGGACGTAGACTTTGCCCGCGGGGCCCACGGCGCGACACAGAATGTCGGAGTAGTAACCGGATCCGGCGATGAGGTCGGCGACGTTCATCCCGGGCTCGATCCCCAGGAAGGTCAGCACCTCTGCGGGGCGTCGTCCGGGATCACGCGCGCGATCGGGCGCGGGGCGATCCTCGTGCGCGACGGCCGCGGCAATCGCGTCCGGGGTGGGGGCGCCGTCCTTGGCGAGGGTGGGGGACGAGCCGAAAGCAAACAGGGCGCATACGAGGAAGGCGATTTGCTTCATCCCCGCACCGTACCAACGATACGAACCGGCGTGAAGGCGTTCGGTGGTTTGGCAACGGGGGTCCACCGTTCAGGATGCGCCGCGAGATGACGCCCCGGGAATCAGTCGAGGCGCTCCGCGAGAGGATGGGACGGTCGATCGTCGGTTAGGCCGAAGTGGTCGAGCGGTTGCTCATCGCGTTGCTCGCCGACGGACACGTGCTGGTCGAGGGCCTGCCCGGTCTGGCGAAGACGCGCGCTGTGAAGAGCCTCGCTTCGAATTTGGCCGCTGGCCTGTCCCGGATCCAGTTCACACCGGACCTGCTGCCTTCCGACGTGACCGGCACGGAGGTCTATCACTCTGCCGGTGGAGAAGGGGAGTTCCGATTCGAGCCTGGGCCGATCTTCAGCAACATGATCCTCGCTGACGAGATCAATCGAGCGCCGGCCAAAGTGCAGTCCGCCCTCCTCGAGGCGATGGAGGAGCGACAGGTCACGGTCGGAGGAAAGACCCGCCCGCTCCCGGATCTGTTCCTGGTGATGGCGACCCAAAACCCGATCGAGCAGGAGGGCACGTACCCGCTTCCCGAGGCGAAGTTCGAGCCGTGCACGTCTCTGATGCGATGGATCGCTACTTCGTCGATCTCGTGAACGCGACGCGGTATGGAAGCGAACTCGCGACGTGGATCCACGTTGGCGGCAGCCCGCGTGGCTGATGGGGCGCGATCACGTGACCCCCGATGACGTACGCGCCGTGGCGCACAACGTTCTGCGTCATGGTCTGCAGCTCACCACGAGGCGAATGCCGCCGGCGTCACGTCGGATCGGGTCGTGGCCGAAGTCGTCCGCGCGCACTGCGTCGCGGCGCTCTCGACCGACTTGATGCCGACAGCGGGGAAGGATGCCTCCGCGGCGCTCGCCGAGGCTCGCGCGCTCCTGGCAGAGGAGACGAACCCGGGAGCCGTCGTTTTCCTCACGGACGGGTTCGAGTCTGGAGATCGCCCGGCCGTGGAGGCTGCACGAAAGCAGGGGATCGAGGTGCTGGCACTTGCGGTGGGGCCGTCCCCGGGGCTCGCGCCGGTTTCCGACCTTGTGGATGTCGTGGGACTCACGGTGGACGACCGAGACGTCGACCGGATCGCGCGGCAAATCGGTGCCTCTTCCGGCGCGACGACCGAAACTGAGCGCGCCGAGCGGCGAAAGGACTTCGGCTTGTATTTGTTGTACCCGATCGTCGCGCTCGCACTGTTCGGGTTCCGACGAGGCTTTGCGGTGCGCCGGAGGATGCCGTGCGGCGCCCGGTGCGCATCCGGGCGGAGAACACCCGTGTAATGTTGCTGCCGGAGTTCGCAACGGGGCCGATCTCGGGCTTCTCGGCGTATCTCTATACGCCGAAACTGGCGGACCTGCCCGGCCAACGGGGCGGCGCGCCGACCGCCGAGCGGGCGAGTCGACGAGTTGGATCCTTGAACGGCCCGGTATCTACGAGCTGCCGCCGATCTACGTTCAGTGGTGGAACGTGGCCGACGAGCGTCTGGAGACGGCGCGGGTGCCCGGGGTGTCGTTCTCCGTCGCACGGAATCCGGGGTTCGAAGAAGGGGCCGGGGAGGAATCGTGCGGCCGCTTGCGGATGTTGCTTATCGGCGCCGCGTTGGGGACACGCGCGCGATTTTGACGGCTCTGTTCTCGTGGCTCGACCGGAGTTCCCCTCCGGACGTGACGGCGACGACCGCGGAGCTCTCCGAGACTTCGGGGGATACTGGCCTCGGTGAGGAGTTAGCGGGGTTGGAAGCCCCGTTGTTCGCGGATGACGAGGGGCGCCGGGCAGCGGCAGGCGTCTGGTCGCCGGCGGGTGTCCGCCGCAAGATGGTCATCGCTCGCGCGCGGCTGCAAGAGGCGGCGGACGCCGAGGACACGGGGCTCGACCCCCTCAACCCTCCGGTGGGCTTAACCCCAGAACCTCTCGTCTCCGCGCAAGCATCACCTAAGATTTCGGCCATTCTGCGGCAGGTGGTGAGCCGCTCCTCAGCGCGGTTGGGGCGGGCGAAGGGGTCTTGTCGCCACGAGTGATGAACTGCGCCACGCTTCCACGGTTATGAGGTTACGCGCCGAGAACCACCTTCATGATGCCGTCTTGCCGCGCATGAAAGCGCGCGTAGGCGTCCGCCCCTTCGGTGAGAGGAACGCGCGTGGTGATGACGCGCTCGGGGTGGAGGCGTCCCTCGAGGACGAGGGGGATGAGCGCGTTCCACGTGGATTGGACGGGGCACAGGCTCAAGCGAAGTGTCTGGTTTCTGCCCTGCACGGCGAGCGCCGGGAAGCTCACCTCGGGGGAATCGGGAACGCCGACGACCGAAATCGTGGCTCCACGTCCGGCGATGTCCATCGCGAGCTTGATGGAGTCGTCGCGGCCGACGGCTTCGATCGAGGCGTCGACGCCTCGGCCACCGGTCAGCTCCTGAACGCGTGCGACGGTGTCGGCGTCGACCGGAACCGGCTCGGCACCTACGGCGGCGGCCGCGGCGAGACGCTCCGGGACGAGATCCAACGCGAGGACGCGTGAGGCGCCGAGTACGAGCGCCGACTCGACGGCGTGCTGGCCCACGGGACCGAGTCCGACGACGGCCACCGTCGAGCCGGGGGCGATGTCGGCGCGCGTGGCTCCGAACCAGCCCGTCGGTAGGTTGTCGGTCAGCATGAGTGCCTGCTCTTCCGTCATTCCTTCGGGGATGATGGCAAGGGTGTTGTCGGCTCCGGGTACGGCCACGGCTTCGGCCTGTGAACCCGCGAGACCGATTCCGATTCCGAACACGCTCGCGTTACCGGAGTCACAGAGATCCATTCGGCCCTGCGCGCAGGGGAGGCAGGTCGCGCACGCCGCCGCGCCTGAGATGAAGACCCGGTCCCCGGTCCGAAAGCGTCGGACGTTCGATCCGACCTCGACGACCTCGCCGACGGCTTCGTGGCCGGTGCTGTGCCCCGGGGCGCCCCAGCCATGCCCTTCGTAGATGTGGAGGTCACTCCCGCAGATCCCCGAATGGGTGATTCGCACGATCGCTCCGTCGACGGCTCCGGGGTCCGGATTCGGAACGTCGTCACAGCGGATGTCGTGGGGGGCGTGGTAGACTAGGGCTTTCATGGCTCTGTTGAAGAGCACCGGCCCACCGGTTGCAACTTTATTGGGGTGGACCAGAGCGGGGTGCGCCGGTTAGCCTACGATCTACGGGCGACTCCGCCGGACCGCACTAGAGGAACTCCGACTCATGCCGAACCGAATTTTGCTCTCGTTATCCGTCCTACTGCTCCTGGCCGCGCCGATTCCGGCCGCCGCCTACGACGTTCAGACCGGGATCGGCTTCGTCGCCCTCCGGGGCCTGGTGGAAGGGGCCGAGGTCGAGATCTCCGAGCCGTCGGGTGGAGTGATCGAAACGGGGGTTGTGGATCGGTTCGGGAGCGTGCTGTTCCGCGAACTCGGCGAGGGCAAGACGTACGCGCTCGCCGAAGTCGGTTCGGCCGCACCGCCGACGCTCGCGACGACGCGCGTGTTCGTTGAGCACCCCGACTTGTCGTTCTACGAGGCGCAGACGCTCGTCGACGGCTTTCAGTACATTCAGATGCGCGACGGCACGCTGCTCTCTGCGATGGTTCGGCCGCCGCTCGGTATGACGATGGCGCAGGGGCCGTTCCCGACGCTCGTCGAGTACTCGGGGTACGATCCTTCGAATTCGGAGTCGCAAGAGCCGTCGTCTCTTCTTGCGTGGGCGCTTGGTTACGCGACCGTCGGTGTGAACATGCGAGGCTCGGGTTGTTCGGGGGGCGTCTTCGACCTTTTCGATCTCCCCACGACCGCGGACGGGTACGACGTGGTCGAGGTCGTCGCGGCGCAGAGTTGGGTCGCGGGTGGCAAGGTCGGGATGATCGGCATCTCCTTCTCTGGCATCAGTCAGGTCTACGTCGGGGGCGCCGAGCCGCCACACCTCGCCGCGGTAGCGCCGCTCTCGGTTATCTCGGACATCTTCCGCTTCCCGGGTTTTCCCGGCGGCATCCGGAACTCGGGCTTTGCTGAGAGTTGGCTTCAGGACCGAAAAAACGATGCCGAGCCGGCGCCCGAAGGCGGGCAGGGATGGGCGCGCAGGCGCGTCAACAACGGCGACGCCGTGTGCCTCGACAATCAGAAGCTGCGGCTGCAGACTCTCGATCCGATCGAGTTCACGGCGGTCGAGCCCTACTACGTTCCAGAGTTGATGGATCCGCGCTCGCCGGCCACTTGGATTTCGCAGATCGAAGTACCGATCTTCCTGGGCGGTACCTGGCAGGATGAACAGACGGGGGCCGGTTTCACGACGATGCTACCGAAGCTCCCTCGCGGTCGCGATGTGAAGGTCTCCCTGCTCAACGGCGTCCATTCGAGCACGCTCGAACCCGAGATCCTCTACGAGTGGATCGCGTTCCTGGACATCTACGTCGCGGAAACCTTGCCCGACCCGGGTCGTTCGGCGCCGTTCGCGTCGGTGATTGCGGCCGAGATCTTGGGCCCCGGAGCGCCGACGCCGCCGTTGCCCGTCGATCGCTACGACGGGTTCACGAATCTGACCGCGGCGCGAAAGGCCTTCGAAGCACAGCCTCGGTTTCGTGTTTTGCTCGAGAACGGAGCCGGCTCACCGACCGCCGGCTTGCCCGCGCCGACGTTCGAACTCGGCTTCGAGACGTGGCCGCCGCGCGAGAAGAAACACACGCGGTGGTATTTTGGCCCGAACGGGACCCTGACGCCGCGGCGTCCGAGCCGCGCGGCGTCGGGGGTCGATTCCTATCGGCCCGATCCCGCCGCGCGCCCGCAGCAGACGCTGCCGGGCTCAGGTGCCGCGGACTCGTGGAAGGTCATGCCGCCGTATAATTGGCAGCCGCTTCTCGGCGACACGGCAGTCGCGTACGCCACTCCGCCGCTCACCGAAGACATCACGATCGTGGGCCCGTCGAGCGTCGATCTCTGGTTGCGCTCGGACGCCGCCGACACGGACATCCAGGTGACGCTGAGCGAGATCCGTCCGGACGGTCTCGAGACCTACGTACAAAGTGGCTGGTTGCGCGCGTCGCACCGCCGTGAGGATCGCCGTCGGCGCACCCGTCTCCAGCCCTGGCACACACACCTCGAGGAGCATTCGATGCCGATGCCGGAGGGCGAGTTCGAGCGCGTTCGCATCGCGCTCCTCGCGGTCGGTCACGTGTTTCGCAGAGACTCCCGAATTCGGATCAGCCTCGAAGCACCCGGGGGCGATCGTACGCGCTGGCGCTTCGACACTCCGGCCACGGGTGGCGCGGTGGTCAACGAGGTTTCTCGGACGCGCGCGCGGCCCTCGAGATTGATGCTCCCCGTGATCCGAAACGTGGATCCGCCGGAGCCCCGCCCGCCGGGCCGGAGCCTGCGCGGTCAGCCGTCGCGCACCTACGTCCCCGCGAGCAACGGCGGCTAAAGCGGACTCGCATCGGCGCCGGAGGTCTAGCGGTTGATTAGAAAGCGCGCCGGGTTGCTGCGTTGTTCCCACCCGGCGCGGCTCAGCTCCGGTGACGGCGACTCCTCTGCCGGATACCCGATGCAGAGGTAGGCGATGAATCGCCACGACTTGGGGACGTCGAGAGCTCGTACGACGTCTTTCGGTGCGAGGATCGAGACCCAGCCGACGCCGATCCGGTGCGTGCGCGCGGCAAGCCACAGTGTGTAGATCGCCATCGCGGCCGAATACGAGACCGTCTCCGGCATCGTGCCCCGGCCGAGGCCGTGCCCCTGCTCCGGGTCCGGGTCGACGAAGACGGCGACGTGAACCGGAGCGGTGTCGAGTCCTTCGAGCTTCAGATGTGCGTACACATCGGCCCGGTCACCCGAGAACGAGGCGAGCGCTTCGGCGTTGCATGCGAGGAAATTCTCGCGGATTGTCGTTCGGCGTTCGGGCGTGTCCACGGATACGAAGCGCCACGGTTCGGACAACCCGACCGACGGCGCAAAGCGTGCCATCGAGATGAGTTCCCGTACGAGCTCGGGTGAAATGGGGTCGGGTCGAAAGCGGCGGACGTCCCGCCGCCAGACCAGGAGCTCCAGGAAGTGGCGCCGAAACGCGGCGTCGAACTCCGGCGGGGGCGAGGACGGTGCCTCGGGGAAGCGAAACAGCTCACCGGTGGCGTCGGACATGTCTCCAGCCTACCTCGGAATCGGGGGTGAGCCCACCAATTGGCGCGCGCTCCTTTCGTCGTTAGGTGTTAGCGTGCGGCTCATGG
Source organism: Candidatus Binatia bacterium (assembly GCA_029243485.1). NCBI lineage: Bacteria > Candidatus Binatota > Binatia (SeqCode) > Binatia bacterium. The sequence continues at coordinate 199,983 of JAQWRY010000028.1, forward strand.
TTTCGTGGAGCAGACGCCTTGGGATGTTCGCGCTCGTCCTCGCGCTCGCGAGCGGCTGCGGGGACGACACCGAACACAGTGGTCCCGGCGGCCGGACTCCGGACCTTTCAGATGCCTATGCGTACTTGCCCGAATCGCCCTACGCGGCCGATCTGGTCGGTTGCGTCGATGCGCGTGCGGCTCCGTCCTCGTGCACGATCGCGACCCTTCCGCCCATCTCCCGCCGAGACTCGGAGCCCGATGTCGCCGCGATCATGGAGCACGTGGTCGTCTCGCACGACTGGATGGGGGAGCGCTTCGAGGCGATTCTGGAGGAGGTCCCCGAGGATCTTCGTCGCGTACTGGGTGGAGTGACGGCGGTCGTCATCGACGACGACGTACGGCCGTCGTTCTACTGGTCGCTCACCGGTGCGATCTACATCGACCCACGTCACCTCTGGCTGACGCCGGAAGAGGAGGCGACGATCGGCGACGAGCAAGACTATCGGTCGGGTTTCGGTTCTGACCTCAGCTTCATCCTATTCTCGAGCTATCTGGACGAGGGTGCTCCCGCCTTCGCAGGCTCGGCCGGACCGAACCGAGCACTCGAGGATCGAATCCCCGCGGTCGCCGCGCTCTTGTTCCACGAGGGGGCGCACGCGAACGATTTCCTGCCGCCGGTGGCCGTTGCGACGCTGCGCTCGGGCGAGACCTTTCTCGAGACGATCGAGCGTCTCGAGTCCAGTCGGCTCTCGAGGAGCCTGGCGGCTTCGAGCCCGCTGCGTTCGGAGTTGTGGGAGGGCCTCGCCGAAGTGCTCTACCGCGGAGAGGAGGCGACCGCCTCGCAGAGAGGTCTCACGGCGGAAGACGTCGGGCGCGCGTTCGAGCCGGATGGCGGCAGCGATCCGTACGCGTACAGCTCGCAGCAAGAAGACTTCGCGATGCTGTTCGAAGAGACGATGATGAAGTACCACTTCGATTTCGACCGTCGAGTAGGCTTCGCGACGGCGTCTGGGGATGAAGTGACGAGTTGCGCGGACTACGAGATCGGCTGGGGGTCGTTGAACCGCATTGCCGCCGCCCCCGTGGCACCGCGCGCGCGTCGCGTCGCGGAACTCGTTCTCGGCGACCCACTCGACGACTTCTTCTCCGCGCTTCCGGGGACCTCGCTTCTGACCCCGGGCCAGAATCTCTGCATCGAGGCCTCGTCGCCACCTGCCTCGGCTTTGCGCTGGATGTAGGGCCGAGCCCTACTAGAGCGCTACGTGGTTTCGGCCGCCTGCCTTGGCGCGGTACAGGGCTGCGTCTGCGGCTTCGACGAGCGCGCCGACGCTAGGCTCGGGGAGAGTCGAAAGGTCGGCGACGCGGATCGAAGCGGTCACATTCAGGGAGATGTCGCCGGACCGGAACGGCTCGGAGGAGACGACCGAGAGCACCGATCCCGATCTTGTCCCCCCGTGCGAGCGTCTTCGAAGTGAACCGCTCGCCGTCCACGAAGAGGCCGTTCGTCGAACCTTCGCCGGTGATGACGTATCGAGTGTCCTGCAGTTCCAGAATCGCGTGCGCTCGCGAGATCCCCTCATCTTCTAGGTGAATGTCGGCTTCGCGCCCGCCGCCGATCGTCAGCTTGGGTTTGCTCAGGACGAAGCGCTTCCGGGTCTGTGCCCCACTCAGGACCACCGGAACGAAGCGCTGCATTCCCTCGCCGGAGCGAGCGTCGGATCGCTCGCCATCCCCAAGGACGACAGCCTCCCGGAACATCCTCTCATCGTGCCCTCGCCGCCCGTATGAGACAAGGAAGCGAGGTTCAGGGGACCCAGCGGACCCGCTCGAGGAACTTCTGGATGTAGGGGATGTGCTGGTTGATCTGGGCGTGCCCCCAGCCGACCGCCTTGTCGAGTTCGGCGCTGCTCGGGAGCAGGTTGATCGGCGAAAGGGTGGGGTACATCTCGAGACGCCGTTGCGCGTACCGCGCATTCAGCGCGACCTGGTAAGAGATGAGCCTCGTCACCGGCTGAAGCCAGATGTGTCCGAGGCCGTACTGCGGGTAGAAGCAGTCCATCGCGAGGTAGTAGCAGTTCCGGGTGCCGATCTTGCCGCGTTGCACTTGATGCCATGCGGTTCGCGCCGGAACGTTGTTGGCGACACCCCCGTCGACGAGGGCGCCCACGTCCTCGCGCTTCATCAGCTCGGTCAGAATCCCGTCCATGTGGGGATCTTCGCGGGCGACGTCGTAGTGAAGGATGCCCGGAATCGCGGCGGAGAACCCGGCGGCGTCGACGACGTTGAATTCGCGCGTGAGCTCGTCCGAGCCGATGACGATCTCCTTTACGACGCGAGGGCTGATGAATCCGGCAAGGCCGACGAGCTGTGCACCGATCTGCGCGCGCAACTGCAGCGGTCCCGGTCGCTTGTCGACGGACAGGTGATGCGAGCGCGTATCCTCGTCGGGTGACTCCGTGATCGCACCGCGTCGAATACCGGCGACGACGGCCTCGTATGGAATCTCGAGGTCGGGCAAGAGCATGTCGTCGCCGTTGTCTCTCTGGAACGCGGAGCCGACGGCCGCATGGAGATAGAGGCGTACGATACCCGGGAAGCCGTAGCGCGTGCTCAAGCTGACGTACCGGAAGATGTCCTCCGACCGGGAGCGCATGCTCTTTGCGAACTTCACATACGCGCCGAAGTCGCCACGCTTGCGCATTGCGCGGAACAGCCCGAGCAGCGCCCCCATGGAGGAGCCGATCACGTAGCCGGGAACGAATCCCGCGTCTTGCAGTGCGGCCCATGCGCCGATGTACACGTACGCCGCCCCACCCCCGCCCCCGGCGATCGTGACGAGTGTCTTCTTGCCGACTTCTTGGTCGAGAGCCGCGGCGGAGAAGTCTCCCGCGTACCTTTCGAGGATCTCGGCGCGAGCCTTCTCGAGCTCGGGGAGCAGGGGCGCGAGGGCCTTTGCCGCGTTCCCGAGGCGTTCGTCGCCGGAGCGTGGCAGGAGGATCTCGTCGCGAAGTTCGCGCAGGAGTCGTTCTCGGAATCGGTCGAGCAGTGCGGAGCGCACGCGAACTTCCGCGCGGTTCGTCCGGCCACCCTTGCGAGCGGCGCCGGGCTGGAACGTGTCGACCCCGGCCAGGGTGATGGCGTAGCGGAGCTGTTGCTCGGCCCGTTTGCTGATCGCGCCGGGGTAGTTCACGGCGGCCGCGACGATCTTCGACTCCATGCGCTGGAGCTGCAGAAGCTGCTCTTCGCGTTCGGTTTCTTGCTCCGCGTCCGCCACCGACCCATTCTCCCCGCCCGGGGAAGCGTACTGGATGAAAGCCGGGACTACGAACCCTCGCCGGGATCGTCCCTCAGGATGAGATCGGCCACGTACTCCGGCGTCTCGAGCGGGATGAAGTGCGTGCGGTCGGCCAGGAAGATCTCGCGACCCTGGCGGAACTCGCCTGCGAGCCCGGGCCAGGTGGGCGACGAGGAGAAGTCCATGATCTGTCGGTCCGCGAGAGGTAGCTTCGCTCGGACGATCAAGGTTGGGATCTCGAGCGATCGCGCACTGTCGTAGATGCCGGGGTTGGAGCGACTCGTCATGTAGACCGAAGCCTCGGTCGCTGGCGAGCAGGCGAGCACGCAGCCGTCGCCGTCGGGAGCGGGGAGGAGACCGTACGTGCAGTAGTCGCGTAAGCACTCCGGAAGGAAGTTGGCGTAAGGGGGGCGGTCGCGGAACCGGTCGATCATGGCCTGCGGCGACGCGAATCTGCTCTTGCGCTTTGCGGTCGGATGCAGGGAGCCCGGCGGCGGCGACAGGGTCCAGCCTCCCGGGCCGTAGTCGTCCGGCGAGGCGATCACGGGATCGATGAGGAGGATCCGGGTGAATCGTTCGGGGCACCAGGCGGCCGCTTGGGTCATGGCGTGCCCGCCCATCGAGTGACCGACGCCGACGATGTTGGTCAAGTCGCGCGCCCGGACGATCTCGGCGAGGTCCTGACCGAATACCTCCCAGTGGGTGATGCCCGGCGCCTCGCTCCGGCCGTGCCCCCGTTGATCGACGGCGAGGATGTGCTGCGGTCCGAGATGCCGGACGACCTGATCCCAACAGCGCGCGTGAAAGCCGGTCGCGTGAGCGAGAAGGAAGGTTGGTTGTCCGGGTTGCGGATGGCCCCACTCGAAGAGGCAGAGTTCGACGCCGTTCACGCGGATGCGTTGTGAGGAAGGCTCCATTCGGTCGCAGGCCGGGTCAGGTCGGAAGCGCCGAGCGAACATCGAGAGGAATGCCGGTCTCTCGTTTTGAGACTGCCCAGAGCGTTCGGATCGCGCTTGAGAGTCCGAGGCGCCGGAAGATTGGACGGCGAACGGGGACACCGGTGTTCGTGAAGCGTGGGATGTAGAACGCGCCGCCTCGGGCGCCCGGGTCAGTCGCGGCGCGGAGCTGGAGGAGGGCATCGTTCGCAGCCGTCATGCCGGTCGATCCCGCCAGAGAGTGGAAGAACTTCTGGGTGAAGCCACCTCTCGACTCCGCGGCCCGGGCCAGGGTGCGAGCGGCCCTCAGCCCGAGACCGCCGTTGGCGCCGGCCACGACGGTGGTCCGGCTACTAAGGTTGGGAATGTCTTTGGTGGGCCATGCCATGCGGCGCTCTCAGGATCTTCTGGACTTAATCAGAATCAGTCGCTGAAACGAACCTCGGTTTTCCGGTAGGACTCTGTCATGCTCGATCTGGGTCGATTTCGTGTTCACCTCGTGAGCGATGGCCGATTCGCCATGGACGGCGGAGCGATGTTCGGCATCGTGCCCAAGCCGCTGTGGCAACGGCATGTGCCGTTCGATGATCAGAATCGGATCGACATGAGCCTTCACTGTCCGCTTGCCGAAAACGGCAAGGAGGCCATCCTCATCGATACCGGCCTCGGCGACCGTCTGTCGGAGAAGGAGCACATGCTGTACCGGGTCGATCGTCAGGGCGGACTTCGCGCTCGCCTGGCGGAGTTGAAGATCGACCCCGAGGAGGTGACGCACGTCGTGTTGACCCATCTCCACTTCGACCACCTGGGCGGGGCTGTCGTGCGGAACGGGGCCGGGCATCTCGTGCCGGCGTTCCCTCGGGCGAAGCACTTCGTGCAACGCGCGGAGCTCGACACGGCTCTCCACCCTACCGACGCGCGAACCGCGGGTGCCTATGGCCATGCGACCGAATGTCTCGCGCCGCTGCAGAGCGCCGGCCTCATCGAGCCGCTCGAAGGTGAGACGGACATCACGCCGCAGCTGCGGGTTCTCGTGACGGGCGGCCACACCCCGAGCCACCAGTGTCCCGTGCTGTCCGACGGCGGGAGTAGCTTCGTGCACCTTGGGGACGTCGCGCCCACGCGAGCGCATCTCCGCCCGGCGTGGAATGCCGCCTACGATCTGGATCCCCTCGAGACGATGGACGCGAAGAACCGACTTCTCACGCGAGCGGCCGAAGGAGAGTGGTGGGTGTCGTTCGACCACGATCACGAGATTGCGTGCGGTCGCTTGTCCGAGAACTGGGCGAAGACCGGGGAACTCGACGACTCCCGCCCGCTTTAGGCCCCGCCGGGTCTGCACGGCCGTCCTCTGGATTGGCAGCGGAATGTCCCTTAGGTTTCCGATCGAACATCCACTCAAACAGGGGGAGCACAGCATGTCGGAAAATGCGCAGAAGGCGTTCGAGATCTGGAAGGCTGCAGAGGGTGCCGAGAAGGGCACCGGCGAGTGGATGGTGATGACGCAGGAGCGCATCAACCAGTTCGCCGACGTCACCGAGGACCATCAGTTCATCCACGTCGACCCGGAAGCGGCCAAGGCCACTCCGTTCGGCACCACCATCGCCCACGGCTTTCTGACGCTCTCTATGCTGACGCATCTCGACGCGACCACGCCGCCTCCCGCGGACATGTCGCGCTACCAGGGCATCGCGATGGGCATCAACTATGGATTCGACAAGGTGCGATTTCCCAGCCCGGTTAAGGTGGACAGCAAGATTCGCGTGCACAGCCTGCTCGCCAAGGTCGAGCTCAAGGGCAACGCGGTCCAGACCACGCGCACCATGACCGTCGAGATCGAGGGCAGCGAGAAGCCGGCCCTAGTGGCCGACTGGCTCACCCGTCTGATGTACGGCTGACCCGCTCAGTTCTCTCGAACACCGAACCACTGCCCGACCCGTCGGGTGCCTCTCCGGCCCGTTCGCGTCGCTGGTGTGGTCTCTCGGGGGGGCGGGAGATATAGCCGAACCCGAAGCATGTCCGAACCCGCGATCACAAATCAGCCCGAGGAGTCGATGTCCGGGAAGCTCTCTTGGGGGGTGAAGCTTGCTTACGGGGGGCCTAGCTTCGCCGGCGCGGCCATGGCGATTCCGATCGGCATCTTCATGCCGGTCTTCTACAGCGACGTCGTCCTCGCCCCGCTCGGGATGATCGCGCTCGCAACGGCAATGGCGCGGGCGTTGGACGCGCTGACGGATCCGGTCGTCGGCTGGCTGTCGGACAAGACCCGGACGCGATACGGCCGTCGTAAGCCCTGGATCCTCGCCGGCACGCCGCTCGCGGCGCTCTTCTTCTGGCTCCTGTTCTCACCGCCCGAGGGCCTCGATCCGAGCTCGGCGGTACTGTGGTTCGGTACGATGTTCGCCCTGTTCTTCTTGTTCCAGACGATCGAGGGCGTGCCGCTTGCGGCGCTTGGCGCCGAGCTGACGCCAGACTACAAGGAGCGAAACAGCGTCTTCGGTGTCCGCGCTCTGTTCATCGCGCTCGGTACGATGGTCGCGGCTCTCGTGCCGGCGATCCTGACCGGCCAACTGGGGCCCGGTCGAGAGCGCGAGATCTTCTCCGGGATGTCGGCGACGTACGGCGTAGTGTGGCTTGCCTTGATGTGCATCATGCTCGCGGTCGTTTCTGAGCACCGCGAGTACGCCGAACGTCCGACGAATCCTCTGGTGCCTGGCGTCCGACGCGCGTTGCGGAACCGCCCGTTCGCGATCCTGCTCCTCTCGGGCGTCGTCGGCGCGATCCCGGGTGCGGTGCCGGCGGTTCTGATGCCGTACTTCGTGCGCTACGTTTTGCAGCCGGAGGACCCAGTGGTGTGGACTGGCACCTTCCTCTTTCTCTATCTCGGCACCGGGCTGCTCTTCGTTCCCCTCTGGCTCTGGGTTGCGCAGAAATTCGGAAAGCTCCGGGCGTTCATCTCGGCGACTTGCGTCGGTGTGTCGGCGAGCTTGCTGTACTTCTTCGCGGGTCCCGGTGATCTGGTCTGGGTCGGCGCGGTCTATTTCGTGAGTGGGACACAGGCCATGGCGGGAACGTTCCTGATTCCGGCGATGGCGGCCGACGTGATCGACTACGACGAGCTTCGCACGGGCTTGCGACGGGAAGCGCAGTACACTTCGTTCTGGTCGGTCATTCCGAAGTTGGTGTCGATTCCCGGGTATTCGATTCCGCTCGCTCTGCTCGCCGGCGTCGGGTACGTGCCGAACGAAGTACAGACCGCCGAGGTCCAGTTCACCATCAGCTTCCTCTATTCGCTTTTCCCGGCAGCCTTCTTCGTGGCCGCGCTCGTCATCGTCTCTCGGTACCCGATCTCCGAAGAGATCCACGCGCAGATCCGCGACGGAATTGGTGCACACGCGCGTGGGGAGGTCGCGACGGACCCGCTCACGCAGGAAGAGTTGCCGCCTCATCGCTTGAGCTCGGAAGAGGTCGCAGAGGCATGGTTCCTCGACAATTTCTCCGCCGGTGAACTGCGTGGGGCACTCCTCGGCGGGGCGTCGGTCGTCGTGCGCAAGGTCTACCTAGCGGCCTCTCTCGCGTTCCTGGTTTGCGTGGTCTCTGCCGGGCTCGCGGCCGCGGGTGTGCCCTCGCTCGCGAGTGACCCGCATCCGCTCTCTGTCGTAGGCGTCGTGGTTGCCGGTTTGGCGTTCACGGCGTTCGTCTTTCATGCAATGCGGATTGGTGCAGCGCGTCGCTTGGTGGAAGCGAGGCCTTCACGCGAGGTCATCGAAGCGCACCTCGTCGCGACCGCGAACTAACTCTGGAGTTCGACGAGCCGGCGGTACGCGCCGGTCGCCGACGACATCAGTTCCTCGTGCGTCCCGCGCTCGAGGATCCGGCCCTCATCGACGAAGAGGATCTCGTCGGCGTTGCGGACCAGGGCGAGTCGGTGTGCGATGAGCAGGACGGCGTGGCCGTCACGGAGGTCGTACAGCGCTCGCTCGATGTGGCGCTCGGTTGCTGAATCGAGCGCGGAAGTCGGCTCGTCGAGGATCACGATCGGCGTGTCGCGGATCAGTCCCCGGGCGAGAGCGAGTCGTTGGCGCTCGCCGATCGAGAGCTTGCCGCCCCCGACCCCGACGTTCGATTCGAGCCCGCCGGGGCGGTTCTCGATGACGTCGGTGGCGGCGGCTCGGGCGAGCGCTTCGCGCATCTGTTTCTCGGTCGCTTCAGGCCGCGCGCGGCGTAGGTTCTCGGCGACGGTCCCGTCGATGAGCGCGGTTTCCTGAAAGACGTACGCGACCTGCTCCCGTAGGGACCGGAGATCCAACTCAGCGGCGTCGATGCCGTCGAAGACGACGCGGCCTCTGGAGGGATGTAGGAACGCCGGGAGGAGCTGCGCGATCGTGCTCTTTCCGGCACCGGCGGGGCCCACGAGGGCGACCACGCGGCCGGATTCGAGCGTGAGGTCGACGTTGTCGACCACGGTTGGCCCGTTGGGGTAGGCGAAGGAGACGCCTTCGAGGCGAACGCTCCGGACGGGGGACGCGCAGGCGGCGCCCGGGACGCTCGGATCTCCTTCGGGCAGGTCCATCATCTCGAAAACGCGGTGGAGGCCGACGGCGGCACTCTGGACGCCGATCCAGATCGAGCCGATGTCGTAACAGGCGCTGCCCAGGTAGAAGAAGTAGGTTATCAGCACTGTGAAATCGCCAGGGCTCAGGCTCTCCGCAATGACGAGGTCGACGATGTACGCAAGGCCGGCGCCGAGGATGAGGAGGACCGGGACGGTCACCACCGCGATCAAGATCAGGATCACGACGATGAAACGGAACCAACGACGGAAGGTCGCCCAGCTTTCCTCCGCGAAACGCGCGCGGTCATGCTCTTCGGTGCCGAGGCCCTGAACCGCAGCGACGTTGTGTAGCCCCTCCTCGAGAGTCGCGGTTGCGTCGGCACCCTGCTCACGGCTTCGGCCGCTCCATCTCCGGATGGTGCTTGCGAACGGGGCGGTGCCGATGAAGCCCACCACGAGCAGGCCGAGCCCGAGGCCGGGGATGACCGGGTGATCACCGAAGAGGCTCCAGAGGAGGCCGACGACCACGAGTGCGAAGGGAATCGACGCGAGCGGTGAAAGGACGATCTGGTACACGCCCTCCGTGATCGACGCGGTGTCGTACATGACGCGGTAGATCGCGTCGCCGACGGTGCCGTCGTAGTGCCGAGCCAGCGGTTGGTGGAGAAGGCTACGCAAGAGACGGGTGCGCAGAAAGTGGTTCAGGCTTTGCGTGAGCCGCATCGTGTAGCGGACGTCGGCGAGCCCGATGAGGCCACCGATCAACGAGAATCCGGAGTTCGCCTGATTCTCGGTCGTCGAGGCCTGCTCGACGCCGCCACCGATCTCCGCCGAAGCGATACTGCGTTGTGCGAGGTCGGCTCCGGCTGCGCCGACGAGAAGCACGAGAAGCAACTGCGCGCCGGCGACGTGAAGGAGTGTCTCTTCGGGGGACGCCCCGACCAGGAGGGTGAGGAGTGGTCGCAAGAAGTCCGGGATCCGAGCCGCTTGGTCCAAGGGGAGACCGAGGATGTACTGGTCGATCAGGATCTTCACGGGCCACGGGAGAAGGAGCAGTGCGGCGAGCCCCAGGTACAGGAGACCCACCTTCACGAGCAGCCGACTCCAGAACGGGCGCACGAGTCGAAGTGCGCGAGAGAGGTCGGCGACAGCGGTGCGGAGGCTGATTTCGCGCGAGCCCGCGTCCTCCGGTGGGTTGCTCACGACGGCGTCTCTCCGGCCGGCCGGTCCTGGACGCGCCCGTGCGCCAGTGCGAGGATCTGGTCCGCCATCGCCGCGGTGGCCGGCCGATGCGTCACGATGAAGAGGGTCCGGTCGCGGCCCCACGCGGTGAGGCTCGCCACGAGCTTCCTTTCGGTGTCCACGTCGAGGGCCGCGGTAGGCTCGTCGAGAAGCAGGATCGACGGGTTCTTTAGAATGGCGCGGGCGATCGAGAGTCGCTGACGTTGCCCGGTGGAGAGCTTCACCCCGCGCTCCCCGAGCGGTGTCTCGTACCCTTGGGGTAGGGCTTGGATGAAGTCGTGCGCGCAGGCGACGCGCGCCGCCGCTTCCACTCGAGCATCGCTCGCGGCAGGTGCCGCCCACCGAATGTTGTCGGCGATCGTTCCGCCGAAGAGGAGTGGTTCCTGCAGGGCGATCGCGAGTTGCTCGCGTAGGGAGGCGCGACGCACCCGGGAGAGCGCTAGGCCATCGATTTCGATCGAACCGGAGTCGGGGTCCGCGAGGCGCAACAGGAGAGACAGCAGGGTGGATTTCCCCGCGCCGCTCGGCCCGACGATCGCGGTGATGCTTCCGATGGGAGTGAAGAAGTCGACCCCGTCGAGCGCCGCTCGCCCGGCATCGTAACGGAAGCTTACCGACCGGAGGCGAACTCCTTCTCGCGGGGTCGGGAGGTCGACTGCATCGGGAGCGTCCGTTAGGTCCGGCGCGCGGTCGAGTAGGTCGAATACGCGCCCGAGTCCAGCGAACACGTCTTGTGCGCGACCCCAGTTAACGAACAGGGACCGCGCGTTCGTGCCGGCCTGTGCGAACCGGGCGCAGAAGTAGGTCCAGAGCCCCAATGTCCAGGTGTGGATTCCGAGAATGGTTGCAGAGGTTGAGTGGCCGGAGCGCGTGTGTACTGCTCCCGCGGCGAACGCGATAACCATCGCGGCTCCGAGCACCCAGTAGATCTGAATCTCGTACGTCACGACGTGAATGCGTGCGGAGTGCGCGACCTGGAACGACCGCCGGCTCTCTTCCTCGAAGCGCTCTGCGTCCCAGTCTTCCGAGCCGCATGCCTTGACCACGGGTAGGGCGGCCGCGAGTTCCTGAACCCGGGTGGTGACCCGCGCATTCGCCGCACGTGCCGCCAGAAGCCCGTGTCGCAGGTTCCCGGTTCGGAACCAGGCGAGCAGCGTGAGGGGGAGCCAGATGGCGAGAAGCAGGCCGGTGAGTCGCGGATCAAATAGGGAGACGATGCCGAGCTGAAGCAGAAACTGTGCGACGGCTCCGATCGGCGTGATCACGAGGCTCTCGAGAAATCGTGACACCGTCGCGGCGTCTTGCACCATGCGGTAGATCGCGTCGCCCGCGGTATGCTCCTTGTGGAAGCGGAGCGACAACGACTGAAGGCGGTCGAGGATGTCGAGGCGGAGCGTTTGGTTGATCTTCTGCAGGATCCAGAGTCGGTAGGCGTAGAGCGACAGGAGGCCCGGCACGCCGAGGCCGAAGGCGAAGGCCGCGAGCTCGAGCCACCGGTTGAGTACCTCGTGGCGCTGCGGACCGGTCAGGGCTTCGCTTGTGAAGGGCTCTACGGCGAGCCGAAGGATTTCGGCCTGCTGAACCGTGAGCGGGCTGCCGAGCAGGATCCGGGTCCACAGGAGGTCAACTAGCAGCAATCCGACCGGCACGAGAATCACCGCGAGGGCGGCGAAGCCCAGGAACATGCCGGTCAGGTGCGGCCACATCGGCCGGAGGTAGTGCAGGCCCTTGCCGCCGACCCGGGCCATGCGCCGCCAAGACCTGTCTCCCTGTTCCGTGGGAGGCTCGTTTGCGGGCTGGGGTGGGGGCATCGTGATTTGGTGTGGGCCCGGTCGCGTGTGTGCGTCCGTCGGCGGCATTCGCCTAGCACGGGACACCGGTCTGTGGCGAGAAATGCGGCCTTTGTCGTTCACGGCGCAGGCTCATCGGTGCGGACGGCGTTCTGAACGGATCTCCGCTCGACACCCCGATACCTCTTCGGTAGATTCGGCCCGGTCGTGAGGGTTCTAGAGTCGCGGGTCGACGCTGGCTCGGCGCGTTACGCCGAGAACTTTGCCGCGTACGAGAAGATACTCGCAACGCTGCGTGAACGCCAGACGTGGGCCATAGAAGGCGGTGCGGGGCGGGCGCGCTCGATCGAGAGGCACCTCGCGCGCGGGAAGGTGCTGGTCCGGGACCGGATCGACCTCGTCATCGACGACGGCACCCCGTTCCTCGAACTCTCGACGCTCTCGGGTTACGGCCAGTACGAGGACGCGGCGCCAGGGGCGGGCATCATCACCGGCATAGGGCTCGTGCACGGTGTGCCCTACGTCTTCGTCGCGAACGACGCGACGGTGAAGGGCGGCTCGCTTCTGCCCGTGTCGATCAAGAAGCACGTAAGGGCGCAGGACATCGCCCTCGAGAACGGCTTGGGAGTGATCTATCTCGTCGATTCGGGCGGGGCATTTCTCCCGCTCCAGGACGACATCTTTCCCGACAAAGATCACTTCGGCGGTAGCTTCTATCGCCAGGCCCGTCTCTCTGCGCAGGGCCTCCCGCAGCTCTCGGTCGTCCTCGGCGGATGTACGGCCGGCGGGGCCTACGTTCCGGCGCTCAGCGACGAAGTGATCATGGTGGACGGCATCGGTCGAATTTTCCTCGGGGGGCCTCCGATCGTTAAGGCGGCACTCGGCGAGATCATCGAACCCGACGATCTCGGCGGCGCGGTGTTGCACACGCGGACGTCCGGGGTGAGCGACTATCTCGCCGATGCCGAGCGCGAGGCGTACGGCAAGCTTCGCGAGATCTGTGCAACGACGAATCAGCGGCCGATCACCGAGCGCCAGGGATGGGCGAACTTTGCCGACCCGGAGCCGCCTGCGTTCAATCCGGCCGAGATCTACGGGATCGTGAGCGCCGACGATCGCATCTCGTTCGAGGCGACCGAGATCATCGCTCGTCTGGTCGACGGTTCGCGGTTCTCTCCGTTCAAGCCCGAGTGGGGGGAGTCGATCGTCTGTGGGTTTGCGCGCGTCTGGGGGCACCTCGTCGGTGTGATCGCGAACGACGGGATCATCTTCAACGAGTCGGCGTTGAAGGCGACGCACTTCATCGAGCTCTGCGAGCAGCGGCGGGTGCCCCTCCTGTTCCTGCAGAACACGTCGGGCTACATGGTCGGTCGCGACTCCGAGGCCGCTGGAATCGCAAAGAACGGCGCGAAGATGGTGAGCGCCGTCGCGAACGCGACGGTGCCGAAGTACACCGTTTTGATCGGCGGGTCCTACGGGGCCGGCAACTACGGGATGTGCGGGCGCGGCTTCAACCCGCGCTTCTTGTTCGCGTGGCCCAACTCGCGCATCGCCACGATGGCGTCCGAGACCGCGCAGACGGTTCTGGTGGACATTCGCCTCGCCGGGATGAAGGGGCAGGAGACGACGGACGAGCAAGTCGCGGCGCTTCGCGCCGAAGTGGCCGCGCAATACGACACGCAGTCCGATCCGTATTACGCCACGTCCCGGCTCTGGGACGACGGTCTGATCGATCCCGTCCACACGCGGGATGCTCTGGGCCTCTGCCTTGGAATGGCGGCTCGACAGGACGAGCCGGCTCCGGGGCCGGGCATCGTCTACCGGATGTGAGGCTGTCGTGAGGATTCTCATCGCTAACCGGGGAGAGATTGCCCGGCGGATTCAGCGCACCGCGCACCGACTCGGCCACGAGACCGTGGCAGCCTACGCGGACCCGGACGCGAATGCTCCGTTCGTCGCGGAAGCAACGTTCGCGACGCGGCTCGGCCCCGTGGGGCTCGGGGAGTCCTACCTCGGGGTGGAAGCACTACTCGCGGCCGCCGAGCGGACCGGCGCCACCGCCGTGCATCCGGGCTACGGGTTCCTCTCGGAGAACGCGGCGTTCGCGCGCGCAGTCGAGGGCACCGGACGGATCTGGATCGGCCCCCACGCCGAAGCGATCGAGAAGATGGGCTCGAAGATCGAGGCCCGCCGAATCGCAGCCGCGGCGGGTGTCCCGACGATCCCCGGTTTCGATGAATCGCAGGACCCGGCGACGTTGGCCGAGGCCGCCGGTCGCATCGGGTATCCGGTCCTGGTGAAGGCGGCTGCGGGTGGGGGCGGGAAGGGCATCCGTATCGTTCACGAGGCGGGAGCGTTTGCGGACGCCCTCGACCAAGCGAAGTCCGAGTCGCGCCGCTCGTTCGGGGACGATGCGATGATCGTCGAGCGCTACATCCAGCGCCCACGTCACGTGGAAGTCCAGATTGTCGGGGATCGCCACGGTGCGCTCGTAGAGCTCGGGACGCGTGAGTGCTCGGTGCAGCGCCGCTATCAGAAGATGCTGGAGGAGGCGCCGGCCCCGAACCTTCCGGATGCGACACGCGAGGGCCTGCGTAAGTCCGCCGCCGATTTGGCGCGTGCAATGCGGTACGATTCCGCAGGCACCGTCGAGTACGTGGTCGACGCGGAGACCGGCGATTACTTCTTCCTGGAAGTGAACACGCGGCTGCAGGTCGAGCACCCCGTGACGGAGGCCGTGACCGGCCTCGACCTCGTCGAGCTGCAGATCCGTTCTGCTGCGGGCGAGCCGCTCCCGATTTCGCAGGAGGAGGTGTCGCTCTCCGGTCACGCGTTCGAGGTGCGCATCAACGCCGAGGACCCGGCCGCCGGCTTCGCGCCGCAGATCGGATCGATCACCGCACTGCGCGTACCCGACGGCGTGCGATGGGACAGCGGTGTGGAGCGCGGCTCGGAAATCACGCCCTACTATGATTCGATGATCGCGAAGCTGATCGTCTTCGGCCCCGACCGCGAGGTCGCCCGGCGACGTCTCGCTGCAGCGCTCGACGAGATCCTCGTCGGAGGGATCACGACGACGGCCGGATTCCATCGATGGCTCGTCGAGCAACCGGCGTTCGTCGCGGCCGAGATCACGACGCGCTTTCTCGACGAGACGGAGATCGGCGGTGCGGGAGAGCCGACGGAGGCGGCGGAGGCCGCGGCGCTGGCGTGGGTGCTGGCCCGTCGTGAGCACCGCGATCCGGGCCCGTGGGGTTCCCTCGGGCCCTTCCGGGTCACCGGCCATCGCCCGTCGCGCAAGGTGTTCCTAGTGGACTCGGACGAGAGCGTGCACGAAATCTGCCTGCCCGACGTTCGTGCGACACTCGGCACCCACCTGGTGGTCGAGGGATCGGACCAGCGCTCGTGGCCGGTGGAAGTCGACGTCGAGGAGCGAACGGTGGCGATCGGCTCCCGGGGGCACACGCACAGCTTTCGGGTGCGCTCGCGAAGCGACCACTGGGCGCCGTCGGCCGACGCGGGGCATGGGTCGGCGTCGGCCATCGTTGCGCCGTTTCCGGGCGTGGTGACCGAGGTCCGAGTCGTGCCCGGGGGCGAGGTCCGGGCGGGCGACGTGCTCGTAGTGATCGAAGCGATGAAGATGCTCCACTCCCTGGCGGCGACAGGTCCGGGCTGCGTTGCCGAGGTCCGCGTGGCCGTCGCGGACCAGGTCGTGTCCCATCAGGTGCTGGTCACCTTCGAGGAGCGCGCAGGCGACGCTTGATCACGAGCGATGGATCCCCGAGGATCACTCTCATGATCACCAGCACGATGCAGGACCGCCCTCTGGGCATTCGTGAGATTTTCGAGTATGGCCGTCGCGTCCATGCGGGTTCGAAAATCATCACCTCCGAGGGCGATGCGACCCGCGAGTCGACGTTCGCCGAGGTCGCCGCCCGAGCGGACAAGCTCGCGGCCGCGCTCACGAAGCTCGGTGTCGGGGAGGGCGATCGGGTCGGCACGTTCTGCTGGAACAATCAGCACCATCTCGAGGCGTACTTCGCGGTGCCGTGCATGGGAGCGGTCCTCCATACGCTGAACCTCCGGCTCTTCCCCGAGCAGCTCGCGTACGTGATCAACCACGCCGAGGACAAAGTCATCCTCGTCGACGCGTCGATCGCGCCGCTCCTGGCGCGGGTGCGCGATCAGCTGACGACTGTAGAGCACATCATCACCGTTGGTGAGGGCGACACGTCGGGTCTGGGCGACACGCTCGATCTCGAGACGCTGCTCGCCGCCGAGGAGCCGGGGTACACGTATCCCGACCTCGACGAACGGGCCGGAGCCGCGATGTGCTACACCAGCGGAACGACCGGCAATCCCAAGGGTGTGATGTACAGCCATCGGTCGTCGTATCTGCACTCCTTCGCGGTCGTGGGTGCGCACGCGCTGGCTCTGAACCAGCACGATCGAATCCTGCTCATCGTGCCGATGTTCCATGCGAATGCATGGGGGCTTCCATACGCCGGATGGATGGTCGGCGCGGACTTCGTGTTGCCACAGCAGTTCCTTCAGGCCGAACCGCTCGGAGGCCTGATCGAAAAGACGAAGCCGACCTTCTCCGGCGCGGTGCCGACGGTCTTGAACGACATGCTGCACAATCGACCAAACACCGACATGTCCTCGTTGCGTCTCGTCATCTGCGGCGGAAGCGCCGTCCCGGCGAGTCTCATTCAGGCCTACGACGACGCGTTCGGAGTCCCGATCCTGCAGGGCTGGGGGATGACGGAGACGAGCCCGCTCGCGGCGCTCGCCTGGGTTCCGAAGGGCACGCCGCCTCAGGAGGCGATGGATTGGCGCGTTCGTACGGGGCGCGTGTTGCCTGGTGTGTCGATGCGGATCTGCGATGACTCCGGAGCCGAACTTCCTTGGGACGGCGAGACCGTCGGCGAGATCGAGGTCGCGGGCCCGTGGATCGCCGGTGCTTATTACAAGGATCCCGCGCCCGACAAGTTCCACGACGGTTGGTTGCGCACAGGTGATGTCGGAACGATCGAGCCGAACGGCTTCGTGCATCTGAGTGACCGCGCGAAGGATGTCATCAAGTCGGGCGGCGAGTGGATCAGCTCGGTCGACCTCGAGAACACCCTGATGGGCCACGACGACGTGTTGGAGGCCGCGGTCATCGGGGTCCCCGACGAGAAGTGGGACGAGCGTCCGCTCGCCTGCGTCGTTCGCAAAGAGGGCAGCCGGGTCGCCCCGTCGGAGCTTGGGGCTTACCTCGAAGGGAAGGTCGCGAAATGGTGGACGCCCGAGAGATGGAGCTTCATCGACGAGGTTCCGAAGACGAGCGTCGGGAAGTTCGACAAGAAGGTGCTTCGCGCCGCGTTTGCCAAGGGGGAACTCTCGGTGGAGGCGCTCGACGGAGGCAGTTGATGCTGCATGTAATTCCTTGACGGTCGACAAGGGATCCGCGTAATCGCCGGGTCGCGCGACGGGGAATCTACGTAGGGTCCCGGTCGCTCGACCAGGAAAATGCCCCGGGCAGGAAAAGCCGATCGCGGCCGCCAAGCCCTCACGGGCAAGAGACGGCCCGAAGCGCGCAAGCGCTCGCCGGGTCCAGCCTCGCTCCTAGGAAACCCGCTCCCGGATCGAGAGCGCGGCTCTCGAGGCCGATGTTCGACGTCGTTCGTGAGTGGTTGGAGTTCGCGCAGGGCGCCGGTGTCGCCCGAACTCATCGAGGAACAAGCGCACCTAATCGTCCGGCTTCTGTTGCCCGGCCCCCTTTGGGCTGCCCTATTGCAGCAGCCCCTTGCAGTGCCCGCGTGCGCCGGTGTCCTGACAAGCCCACCAGGTCTCGGCGCGGCAGATGATGCGCTCTTCCTCGAAGCGGATCTGAAACTCGACGAGGCGACTGCGCACCTGTCCGGCCTCCACCTTGTCGAGTAGGGCGTCCATCCGGTCGTCTCCCGGAAGCTCGAGGTTGAAGCGGCTGTAGTTGTTGTTGATGCGCAACGTCATGAAATCGTTGGAAGCGTCGTCGTGCTCCCAGCCGTGGTTTCCGCTGCGTTCGAAGTACGAGAGGCTCCCGATCGGGAACTCCCGCTCGAAGACCACACCTTCCTGCGGTGTACTCGCCTGTACGACGACAGTCTCCTGGCCCAGGTCGACGACGAGGTCGTCGGAGGGTCCGGCCACGGTGACGTCGATCGCCTCCATTCGGCCGTTGGCCTTCAGGCGGGCGTTGCCTTGCTGGTCGCGGGAGAAGGACGGATCGCGGAACATCTCGCAGAAGCGGTACGCTGGGGGGTCGTCGGGGGGAACGACGCACTCGTTCGAACAGCCATCGCCTTGGGCGTCGTTGCCGTCGTCGCACTCCTCTGTCCCGTCCAGCAGACCGTCCCCGCAGTAGCTGCAATCGTCCCGACAGGTCCGGGCCGGTACGCCGCCGTCCACGGGTGCGAGGACCATGCCGACTTCGCAGGTTTCGCCGACGGCGGGCTGGACCGCGCCGTCACCGCAGGTGGGGGCTGGCGGAGAGATGGGCGGGAAGCAGTTGTTCGAACAGCCGTCGTCTTCGATCAGGTTGCCGTCGTCGCAGGCCTCGCCGGCGTCGACGTTGCCGTCACCACAGAAGGGTCCGAGCGGGGAGGGCTCACACTGGTTCGTGCAGCCGTCGTCCTCGACCGAGTTGCCGTCGTCGCAGACCTCGCCAGCATCTATCGCTCCGTTCCCGCACGTCGCCGACGGCACGCGCGGCTCCGGGAGGCAGGTCACGCGGACGGTCGCGAGATCACGGTAGTACGCACCGTCGATATCGCGGTGTCTGTGGAAGGAGAAGGGATTGGACGTGAGCGCGCCGTCCTCGAGGAGCATTGTCCCCGGCGGCTGCAGCGGAGCCCGGGTCAGGTTCGTCGCGTCCGTGGTGACAATCGGCGTCGCGCTGATCTTCACACGGTACGGACACCTCGAGGGAAGGTCGATCTGGAACGTGTTTGTCTTCGCGTGCGCCTGCTTGCGGCAGCGCAACTTGTCGCCGACTTCGAAGCAAACCTCCGGTACGACGAAGTACCGGCGTTGACGGACGCCGTTCTTCCGCGGGCCCCAGACCATGCCTTCGAGGGGAATTGGGTCTTCCGTCAGGAGATCGTTTTGAAGGACGATCTCGTAGTTCTCGATCCGGCACGAGAGAGCCGGGCCGCGGCCCGTTGCGTCGGCCAACACGTAGAGATCCTCTTTGCGGGCCCCCTCGGTGTCGCTCGCGTCTCGACAGACGACACGGGAGTACGCGTCGCCCTCTTCGAATTTCCAATCCACTTTCGCATCCGAGCCCTGCGCGGAAAGCAGGACGACGAAGGTGAGAACGGCACCGAGGCACTTCTTCATGGCGGAGGTCCTTCCGAAATTTGTGGGAAACGTGCGGGAGTCGGGCTGGGGCGCGGTCCGCGGGGGAGATCAGCATGCGGGATCGGTCTCGGAGACGGCAAGGCAAAAAAAGGAATGCAAACCGCCTTGGCCTCGGCTGTCCTCGTGCCGATGGCGCATGCGCTACAGATCGATCGCCCGGGCACCTCAGTCGCGCGGATGCCCTAGGTTGCACGTCGTAAGGAGCTGGTCGGGACACCGGGCCGCGATGTCAGGTTAGGAGGTGCGCAGACGGAACGCTCCCGAAGCAGCCCGATGGTCCGAGCTGGATTCGTATTGATCTTCATGATGATGGCGGCGGCTTGCAGCGCAAGCGGATCGTCCGGCGAGGGCTCCGAGCAAGGTTACGCCCAATAGTGTCGGGTCGATGATGGGCTTGGGCAAGTTGCCGTCGAAATCGCCTGCGATGTTGGGCGGGGCTTCGGCCATGCTCGACCACAGAACCGGGAGTCGGTCGAAGGGGGGGCCGAGCTCGCGTAGCCGGAGGATCACCTGGTCGGTGCGGAGGTCTTTCTTCTCGAGGTTCGTGATCAGGACGCCCGGTCGGGTTCGCGCATTCCGGGGAAGGGGGAATCCGCGCAATCGTGCAGCCGGGGGTGGCGGGGGCTAGGAACCGGTCATGGCCATCTATGAACCCATCGAGACCCAGAACGGCCGGCGATCGTATCGCCTGCGATCGCCCGTCGACCTCGAGCCCATCGGGGAGCTGACCTGCGCGACCCGCGAGGAGGTCCAGGCGGCGGTCGACCGTGCGCGCGCGGCGCAGCCCGCGTGGGCGGCGAAGAGCTTCGAGGAGCGGGCGGCGGTGATGTACCGGATGACCGAGCTCCTGATCGAACAACAGGATCGCGTCATCGATACCGTCATCCGTGAGACCGGCAAGCCGCGCGCCGAGGCCATGGCTATGGAGGTCTACGCGGCCTGCGATTCACTGGTATTTTACGCGAAGCGCGCAAAGAAGTTTCTTCGCCGCGAGAAGCGGCGGCTGCACGGGGTTCTGGCTATCCTCAAGAAGGCCTACGTCGTGTACAAACCGCGCGGTGTCGTGGGGGTGATCACCCCGTGGAACGGCCCGTTCGTTCTGTCGCTGAACCCGGCAGTTCAGGCGCTGATGGCCGGCAACGCGGTGGTCATCAAGCCGTCGGAGGTCACACCTTATTCCGGCGCACTGGTCGCCGATATGTTTCGCGAGGCGGGACTGCCCGAAAATCTGGTCCAGGTCGTCATGGGTGACGGCGTCACCGGTGCAGATCTGATCGCGGCGGGGCCGGACAAGGTCTCTTTCACCGGCAGCGTCGCGACCGGCAAGAAGATCGCAGTGGCTTGTGGAGAGCGTCTGATCCCGCACACGCTCGAGCTCGGCGGAAAGGATGCGATGGTTGTCTGCGGGGACGCGGACATCGACGCCGCGGCGAAGGGCGCCCTGGTGGGTTCGTGCATGAACACCGGGCAGTATTGTTGCGGTACCGAGCGAATCTATGTCGTGAAGGACGTCTACGACGACTTCGTCGCCAAGGTTGTCGAGGGGGCAAAGGCCCTGCGCCAGAGCGACGATGTGGACCAGGCCGACGTCGGTGCCACGTTCTGGGATCGGCAGCTGACGATCATCGAGGATCACGTGGAAGACGCCCTTCGCAATGGTGCGCGAGCCGAGGTCGGGGGCGGGCGAAACCCGGACCTGAAGGGGCTCTATTTCCAGCCGACGGTCCTCACCGAGGTCACGCAGGACATGAAGATCATGCGCGACGAGACCTTCGGGCCGGTGGTTTCGATCATGAAGGTCGCCGACGAGGATGAAGCGGTTCGGCTCGCGAACGACTCGCCCTACGGCTTGAACGGCAACGTCTGGACGAAGGACGCGGCCCGAGGCATCGAGATCGCGGTGCGCATGGAGACTGGCGCCGCGAGCGTCAACGACATGGCGCTCAGCTACGGAGTGAACGAGGTACCTTTCGGGGGGGTGAAGGAGTCCGGGGTTGGGATGGTGAACGGCCCCGAGGGTTTGCGCGGCTACTGTCACGCGATGCCAATCATCGTTCACCGCTTCGGGTCCGGGCCCGCCAACTCCTACCCGTACACGGCAAAGAGTGTTCAAGACATGGCAAAGGGGATGAAGTTCTTCTGGGGGTCGAGTTTGATGCGGCGCTTGTTCGGCTAGGTTCGCAGCCGGCCGAGTGCGGGCTGGGACTCAATCGGACCAGTTGACCGGGCCGGGAAACTCTTCCTCGAGCGCGCGCTCGACCCACGGTTTGATGTCGTAGTTTTCCTCGAAGAGGCCCCCGCAGCGGCCGCCCTCACCCTCGACATGCGCCTTCCAGGGCTCATCGAACATCGAGAAGTACAAGCCGATCACCTCTTCCATGCGCGTCCACGTGACGAAGTTGTGGAAGTAGAACGCTGCATTTTCCTCGCTCGGAATCGCCGCGCCGACGTCTTGGTGCGCGAGTACAACGCTGTGCACGTCCGCCGTGGTGACGGATACAGCGGGCGAGGCACGCGAGTAAGACGTCGATTTCGAGCTGCGCGTCGGGGAGATTCGTGCCAAGGGCGGGATCCTGGCCCTCGTGGTGGTAGGGCCCGACGTTCACCCCCGGCTGTCGGGTCGGCCGAGTGCGGAGGCTTCAGCCGAGGCCAAGTCGCTTTGCGACGATCACCTTCATGATTTCGTTCGTGCCGGCGCAGATGGTCTGGACGGCCGCGTCACAGTAGTCAGTCGAGATCGGGTACTCCTCCATGAAGCCGTACCCGCCGTGGAGCTGCAGGCACTCGGACGCCACGCGCTTCTGGAGATCGGACGCCCAGTACTTGCCCATCGAGACCTCGGTCACGATGTCGTCGCCACGCACGTGCGCGGCGAGCAGCTTGTCGGTGAAAGCCTGCCCGATCCCGTAGTGCGTCTCGAGTTCCGCGAGCTTGAACTGGGTGTTCTGGAAGTGGCCGATCGACTGCCCGAACGCGCTGCGCTGCTTCACGTAGGCGAGGGTGTCGTCGAGCGAGCGGCGGACGAAAGCCATCGAGCCGACGCAGATGCAGAGCCGCTCCTGTTGGAGCTTTTCCATCAACATCGTGAAGCCCTGGCCCTCCTCGCCCAGCAGGTTGGTCCCGGGGACGCGGCAGTCGTTGAAGAAGAGCTCGCTGGTGTCCTGACCCTTGAGGCCGATCTTGTCGAGATTGCGACCGCGCTCGAAGCCGGGGCGATCGCCTTCGAGGAGGATCAGGCTCATGCCCGCGAGCCGCTGACGACAGACGAGATGGAACCCGTTCGCCGCTGGATTCAGGCGGGAGCGCCCGAGGGGGGTACGGTCCTCGAGAGGGAAGAGCTGGTCGATGGGTGCCTCCCGAAGCCGCAGCCGATCTCGATCGAGCCCCTCGAGCCGCCCGCGCCGGACGCCGGCTTTCAGATGGCGATGCCGCCCTGGTCTCTCGCCGCGGGTTCGGAGAACGAAGTATGCTTCGCAACCTGGGCCGACTCCTCGGATCAGGTGCCCGACGAGTTCAAGTCCGAGGACGGGAACCACTTCTACTACAAGGCGTTCGAGGTTCGGCAGGATCCCGCGAGTCATCACCTCGTCCTGCACGCACCGGTGCAGACGTTGTCGGCCGGAGAGTACGTCGATCCGTCGCGGGTGAACGGTTGGGCCCGCATGGGCGGCGCGAACGAAGGGCAGACGTCTGACTCTCTCGACGACCCGTGCCGCGAGGGCATCTGTGCCAGCCGGATCGAGGAGGTGAGTGGGTGCACGCAGTACAACAACGCTCGTGACCTGCTCCTCTTCTGAAATTCGCATGCGTTCAACCTCACGACGACCGACCTGAAGCTGAACAGTCGGGCCAACTTCGAGTTCGCGACCGAACGCGAGTACGCTCTTCGAAACTTAGGTGGTTTCATCAATAGCGTCGGCATTCAGCGCCTCATCGCGGAGGGCACGGCGCCGTATGCGGAAACGCCGATGTGCGACGAGTTCATCCTGCCCAAAGGGGCGCGCGTGACGTCGCTCAACTCTCATACGCACCCGCGCGGCGTTCACTTCTGGTACGAGCTGCCAAGCGGCGAGCACGTGTACGACGTCGGCTGCGACGACGCAGCCTGCGACTCGTCTCGCTAGCTGCGGGCGACGGCGTCTGGGATGCCTGTCAGATCATGGGCGGCGTCACGACTGAGAACGAGATGTTTGGCGCCGATATCAGCTACTACGTTCAGTAGATCCTAGCCTGTATGCGTGACGCGCGGTGGTGCCGCCGCCGTCACGCCTGCGGAAATTCATCCGGCTTCGCCGATGAGCATCCACGCTCCGATCGCGATGAAGCTGACCGCCGCAATCCGTTGCAGGACTTCGGGGGACACCCACCGCGTGACGACGCTCCCCCCGAGGACCCCGAGCAGCGTCACTGCCACCAGGGCCAGGCTCGCGCCGAGGAACACGGCCCCCGGCGCGCCGGTCCGCGCGACCATGGTGACCGTCGCGAGTTGGGTCTTGTCGCCGATCTCTGCGAGGAATATCAGTCCGAAGGTCGAGAGGGTCGTGTTCCAGTCCATGGGACCGGGTTCTATGGGGCCGGAGCCGCAATCGGAAGCACGCGGTCGATCAACGCCCGCTGGAACTCGTAGGGAGCCTCGATCGGCACGAAGTGTCCTGCATTCTCGAACCAGACCAGCTCGATCTCGGGTGCGGAGAGCTGGGCCGCCCAGTCCTCCACGAGGGGAGTGGGCGTGTTCCAGTCGTGGCGACCGTTGAAGAAAAATACCGGCACCTCGAGCCGAGGGATCTGCGTGCGTAGGTTGGTCTTCTCGACCTCGGGCCAGAGGGTCGCGAGGCTCCGTTCCATGCAGCTCAGGTACGAGAGGCGGTTGGCCAGCGTGTACTCCCGGCCGAAGAACAGCGAGGGCAGAACCGTCTTCGCTTGATCGACGGCGTAGATGCTGCCCCGGTAGCGGTGGAGGATTTCGCGCTGGGTCCGCAGCTGGTCGTTGTCGGCGTACGGGGGCGCGATTTGTGCGAGCGCGGCGAGGGCCTCGGTGTCCTCCCGGCGTTTCGCTTCCTTCTCGACCCACGCATACGATAGCTCTTCGTTCTGCCGGCCGTCCACGAGCTGACCGACGCCGATGTAGGCGTGGTAGAGATCCGGGCGGCGTTGCGCGGCGAGAGCGCCGACGAGGCTTCCCCAGGAGTGACCCAGGAGGAAGATCTTGCCGTCGTCCCCGAAGCGCGCCGCGAGGATCTCGCTCAGCTCGATGGTCTCGGTGACGATACCGTCGAGGCTGATCGTGTCCCACTCGGCGCCTTCGCATGACGCGCCTGCGCCGCTCTGATCCCAGTGGACGACGACGAACTCGTCCTCGAGCAGCTCCGAGTAGGTGCGGGCGATCGGAAGGTGTCCGGTGCCGGGCCCGCCGTGGACGTAGAGGAGGACCGGCGCCGCGGTATCCCGGCCGCGCACGAGGATCGCTTGCTCGACGCCGCCGAGGTGCACCCGTTCGATTGTCGCGATAGAGCTCGGTCCGTCGATGGCCGGGGTCGACGGTGGGAGGAGTGCCCAGATCACGAGCGCGACCGCGAGGCCGGCCACGAGAAGGCCGACCCCCTGAGCGATTCGTTTGAGAAGCTTCATCGGGCTCACTCGTTCGAGGGGCGCTTCCTCGCACGTCTACTGGGCGCGGTCGCCCGCCCGGGGCTCAGCGTTCGACCGAGTGTGTCCCCATGCAGCCCGTGATCATCGGAAGATCGAGATAGGTCTTGATCCCCGGATCGTGGGCTTCGCAGACGAGGGGCACCGCGTTCACCAGGTGGTATCCGGTGGTGGAGAGTCCTTCCTTTACGCGCTGTTCCTGTGGCATGCCGGGCGGGAAGTCTACGTCGATGACCAGGTTCGGATCGCCCTCGATGTTGATGCGCCAGCCCGACGAGCGGGGCAGGTCGTACTTCGATTCGAGCCGGTTCTGCTCGAAATCGTCCATGTACCAGATCTGTTCCTGGACGATCTCCGTTCCCTCTTTGGTCGTGCCGACGTGCTTGTAGTGGTTCAGCGCGATCGTTCCCTTCTCGATGATGCCGACCGCCGTCTCGATGTCTTCCTTCGCGAGGATCCAGTCGTTGAAGCCTTCGTAAGACACGACCTCGGAGCCGAGGCCCTCTGCGATCATGTCGATGGGCTCGTGCCAGCTGTTCGCGAGGTGCTCGAAGATCGGATTGTTCTCCGCTTCCTTCGGAGTCTTGCCGAGGTTCATCACTTCGCGAATGACCCCGGGGGATTGGTAGGCGCGGCAGTCCCCGCACTCGGTCATCGTGATGCGGTCGATCCGATTGCACCAACCGGAGAACGTCAGCGGGAAGCGCTCGGCGATGCCGCCGGGGTTGCAGCCGGACGCGTGGAAGTTGGCACCGCCTTTCTTGCAGGCTTCGGTAATCTGCGCTGCCGAGCTCGGGTTCTGAATGAAGGGGAACCAGTAGGGGCAGGGCGTCACCACGTGCTTGCCGGCTTCGAGGAGTCGACACATTTCGTCGAGGTCCCAGGGCATCGGGCAGTAGAGGATACAGTCCGACTCGAGTGCGAGGATAGCGTCCACGTCGCGGGTGGCGAGGATGCCGGTCTTGTCGATGCCGACGATGTCGCCGGCGTCCTTGCCTTCCTTCTCCTCGCTGTAGACCTTCACTCCGACGAGCTCGAGGCGGGGATGACGGACGGTGGCGCGGAGCGCGGCGCTGCCCACGACACCGGTCGCCCACTGGATAACCTTATACGTCTGACTCATCGGGATCTCCTACTTGCTGGTTGAAATGCTGGTTCAGGATTCGAGGCGTCGTAGTCGGTAGACGCGAATGTTTCGTTCGGTTCTGGTTTCGTAGATCACCATTTGGGGGATGGCCTGCTTTACGTCATCCCAGATACGGTCCTTCTCCTGATCGGTCAGAGCCTCGGCCCGAGCGGTGAACCTCTCGCCGACCGCCTGAACCCGAACCTCGGGATTCGCTTCGATGTTGTACCTCCAGGCGGGGTGTTTCTTCTGTCCCATCGCGCTGGCGACCACGTGGAGGTCGCCAGCGTGTTCCACGGACGCGAGGTGGACGGAGTGGGGCCGCCCCGACCGGCGGCCCAGGGTCGTGAGGGTCACCATCGGCATCGTCGGCGGGCCGAACGTCGTAAGGCGCCCGTTTGTCGCCTTGAATAGCACGGGGTCCAAGCGTGCCGCGACGTTCCTGATCCACCACGTGAAAGCGGGGGAGGTCGAAACCTTGACGATTCGGTCATCCATAGCAGTGCTCTCAGTCGTAGACGATGACCTGCCGGGCGACCTGCCCGCTGCGCATCTTGTCGAACGCGTCGTTCACCTGTTCGAGCGGGATGCGCGACGAGATCATCTCGTCGAGGTGCAAGCGGCCGTCGAGATAGAACTCGATATACTTCGGCATGTCGAAGCGGAACCGGTTCGAGCCCATAAACGAGCCGGTAATCTTCTTCTCCTGAAGCGTGAGGTCCGCGGCGGAGAAGGCCACCATCTCGGTCATCGGCACGACGCCGACGAGAACTGTCGTGCCTCCGCGTCCGGTCATCGCGATGGCCTGCTGCACGGTGGGCACGAGGCCGATGCACTCGAACACGAAATCGGCGCCGCCGCCGGTGAGTTCATGCACGGCCGCGACGGCGTCCTCCTCTTTCGCATTCACGGTGTGGGATGCGCCGAACGCCTTTGCGATCTCGAACTTCCATGGCTGAGCGTCGATCGCGATGATCTTGCCGGCTCCAACGATGCGGGCACCCTGGAGCGCGGCGAGTCCGACACCGCCGAGGCCGATGATGACGACGCTCGCGCCGGCGGGGATGTTGACCGTGTTGAGTGCGGCACCGAGGCCGGTGGTGACCCCACAGCCGATCAAGGAGGCGCGGTCCAGCGGCATGTCGTCGCGGATCTTCACGAGCGACCGCTCTGGACACAGCATCTTCTCGGCGAAGGAGGAGAGGTTGGCGAACTGGCCGAGCGGCGAGCCGTCGCCGGCGGTGAGCCGCGGCGCGGAACCCTCCTGTCGGCCCAGGAACTGCGTCAGACAGAGATAGGGTCGACCTTCCGTGCAGAACTTGCAGACGCCGCACCAGCTGTTCAGGCAGCCGATCACGTGGTCCCCCGGAGCGAAGTCGGTCACGCCGGCGCCGACCTCCTCGACGATTCCGGCCGGCTCGTGCCCGAGGATGCAGGGCGGCGGGAAGGGGAGGCCGCCTTCGATCACCGTCAGGTCACTGTGGCAGATCCCCGATGCGGCGGTCTTGAGGAGGACTTCGCCCGGGCCGGGGCTGTCGATTTGAACGTCTTCGATCTCGAGAGGGGCGTTGTTCGCCCGCATGACGGCTGCCTTCATGGTGTGATCCTTTCGCTACTGGTTCGGTATCTAGTGCACCGCCGTCGACAACGCGTCAACGGTGATGGACTCGCTAGCGGTTTGGCGAGGTTTTCAAATCGAACCCATCCGGGGTGGCAAGGCCGTATAGATTCACTGTGTTACGCCAGGTCATGTCATCGGTAGAGTCCTGGGGTACGCCGGCGAACTGCGTCTCCAGGACCTCCCGTGACTTCGGGTACGTGCCCTCGGGGTGCGGATAGTCAGAGCCCCAGAAGAGGCACGCATCGCCGGTCGTCGCTCGGTTCGTGATTCCGACGGCGTCGCGTTGGAACGTGACGCCGCCCTGCCGACGGAAGTACGCACTGGGTAGCTCGGCGAGCTTCGGCTTCACGAACATCTCGTGCTCGAGATAGGCCTCATCCATCGCATCGAGGGCCCACGCGAGCCAGCCGGCACCGCATTCCACCATCATCACGCGGAGCTTGGGGTGTCGTTCGAGCACGCCGGACGCGCAGAGGAGCGTCGCCGTTTCGATGGGACCGGAGAGCGTGACGACATAATTCGTGACGGCGCCGCCGGGCCCTCGGACCGGTGCCTGGTGACGACCGGAGCCGGCGTGAAAGGAGAGACTTATGCCGAGCCCCGCCGCGGTCTCCCAGAGCGGTTCCCACTCGGGAAGGTTGTACGGCAGCGCGTCGGAATGGGCTGGAAGGAGCCCCGCCACGACCCCGCGCGGTGCGAGGCGTTCGAGTTCTCGGGCGCAGACGTCGGGCTGCGCGGACGGGAGCATCGCGACGGGTACGAAGTGCGGGTCCTGAAATGCGTCCACGAGCCAGTCGTTGTAGACCTCGCATACGGCGGTCTGGAGGAGCCGGTCTTCGATGGAATAGGCCGTGAAGAAGGCGATCGTGGGGTAGAGCACTTCTCCGGACACGCCGTCGCTCGCCAAGGCCTCGAGGCGGGACGCCGGTTCGTTCTGGCCCCACGCGGCGAGGTCGGCGAGGCTCCCCTCGGCCATGCCGTCGGGTGCTTTCGCGAGCTTCCGGAGCAACCGGTTCTCGACGACCATCGAGATCATGCCCTCGCGGACTTCGACGCGGGGGCCCTGTTCGCGCAGGGAGGGGGTCAGGTTGGCGCTCCACAGGTCCGCGGGTTCGCTGATGTGGCCGTCGGCGGAGATGGCTAGTCGGATCATTTCAGTTCCTCATCGGGTGAGTGCGACGACCGCGATGTCGGCGTTGAGGTTGGGGTCGGTTTCGATCTCGCGGCCGGATTTCGAATCGACGTAAATGGCTTCCACGATGCGAATGTTCCTTCCCTCGCAGAGTTCCTGGAAGTCGAGGATCGAAGGGAAGCGTCGGTTCGGGGTGTCGTGCCAGTCGTACGCGTACAGGCCTTCTTCCTTGGGGAGCCGGCCTTGCTTCATGAACATGTCGCGCAGCGGCGCATGCGCGAAGTTTGGAAAGCTCACGATCGCGCGCCCGCCGATCCGAACGAGTTCGTCGAGGACACCGGCGACATCGACGATCGATTGTAGGGTCTGCGAGAGCAGGGCGACATCGAACCTCTGGTTCGGCACCGCCGCGATCCCCTGATCGACGTCGGCGTGGATGACGTCCAGGCCGCGGGCGATGCACTTGGCTACCTCGCGCTGATCACGTTCGACGCCGAGGAGCGAGGTGTGGCCCCGCTCGCGCAGGATGGATAGGAGTTCGCCGTCGCCGCAGCCGAGGTCCACGACGCTCGCCCCGCGGGGTAGGAGGCGCAGGATCATCTCGTAGTCGAGTCGGTCCGCGTAGAAGATGCTGGTCGGCTCCTCGACCCGCCGCTCATCCGGGCTGGACGTGGGCGTTACAGCTGCTGGCTCGCTTGCGAGGAACGAGGCCACCATGCGACCGCCCAACTCCATGGGCTGCGGGAGGAGGAACGAGTCGTGACCGGCGGGGCTGGTGATCTCGCAGCTGCTCACGGACTTGGATTGGCCGACCAGGGTGTCGCTTAGCTGCCGGGATGCAGAGGGAGGGTACAGCCAATCGCTGGAGAAGCTGAGGAACAGCCAGCGGCACGTCGACGGGGCCAGGCGTGCCTGCCTCGTCTCTTGTGTGTCGCCGAGGTCGAACAGGTCCATTGCGGTGGAGAGCGTGATGTAGCTGTTGGCGTCGAATCGTTCGACGAATCGATCGCCCTGGTGGGCGAGGTACGAGCCGACCGAGAAGGTGCTCTCGAATGCGCTGTCGACGGCGCGCGGCTGCAGGCGGGTGGGGTCGAACTTGGCCCGCATGGACTCGTCGGAGAGATACGTGATGTGTGCGAGCATCCGAGCGAGAGCGAGACCGGCTTCGGGTGCTTCGGAACCGTAGTACTGGCCCTCGGCGAAGTTTGCGTCCTGGCGGATTGCGTTTCGCCCTACGATGTCGAAGGCGATTCCCTGGCTGCTGAGGCGGGGGGCCGCGGCGATCACGATCGCGGACGCGACCCGGTCGGGGTGGCCGGCCGCCCAGGTGAGTGCCTGCAAGCCCCCGAGGGATCCGCCGACGACGCAGCGGAGCCGCTCGACTCCGAGGGAGTCGACGAGCTGGCGTTGGAGCTCGACCATGTCGGCTACGGTGATGACAGGGAAGTCGGCGCCGTACGGGCGGCCCGAGGCCGGGTCCACGAAGTTCGGGCCCGTGGTCCCTCGGCAACCGCCGAGGACATTCGCGCAGATCACGAAGTACCGCGACGTGTCGATCGGCTTCCCGGGCCCGACGAGGAGGTCCCACCAGCCGGGATCGTCGTCCGCATGGTGACGCGCGACGTGGGAGTCGCCGCTCACGGCGTGGCAGATCAGGACCGCGTTGTCGGCCGTAGGATTGAGAGTGCCCCAGGTCTCGAAACACACGCTCGGCTCCGGTAGCCGAGCGCCGTTCTCGAGTTCGAGCGTATCGTTCGATGTCCACGTCTGCGCGTGGCGAAGCGGCTTCGCGTTGCGGAGATCGTCAGAGCTGGTGGACGGGTTCAAGGTTGGTCGACCTTCAGCGGCTCGCGCGCAGTGCCTGATCCAGATCGGCGATGATGTCGGCGGCGTCCTCGATGCCGACGGATACGCGTATGTACTCTGGTGTCACGCCGGTCGACGCTTGCTCGTCGGCGGCCAGCTGCGAGTGCGTGGTCGAGGCGGGATGGATGACCAGGGTCTTCGCGTCACCGATGTTCGCGAGATGACTCGCGAGCTTCACGTTCTCGATGAACTTTTTCCCGGCGTCCTGGCCGCCACGGATTCCGAAGCCGAGAAGCGCACCGGCACCGTCGGGCAGGTACCGCTTGGCCGCCGCTGCGTGGGGGTGGTCGGGGAGGCCGAGGTAGTTCACCCACTCGACGTCCTCGTGTTTCTCGAGGAACTGCGCAACGGCGAGCGCGTTCTCGCAGTGTCGCGGCATCCGTAGGTGTAGGGTCTCGAGGCCCTGGAGTGTGAGGAACGCGCCGAACGGGCTCATGCAGGCGCCGGTGTCGCGGAGCCAGTGCGTTCGCATGTGCATGATGTACGAGATGTTGCCCATCGGGCGAAGGGCCTCCTCGAAGACCGCTCCGTGGTACGACGGCGAGGGGCCGCAGACTTCCGGCCACTTCTCAGGGTGGTCGGCCCACGGGAAGTTCGCGCTGTCGATGACCATGCCGCCGATGTGGACGCCGTGGCCGCCGATGAACTTCGTCGTCGAGTAGATGACGACGTCGACGCCGTGCTCGATCGGGCGGAGTAGGAGCGGCGTCATGACCGTGTTGTCACACAGAGTCGGGAGATTGTGCTGGTGCGCGATGTCCGTGATGGCCTTGAAGTCCGGGACGTCGTTCTTGGGATTGCCGACGCTCTCGAAATAGACGCAGCGCGTGTTCTCATCGACGAGGTCGGCGATCTGTTCGGGCTTGTCGGGGTCGAAGAAGCGGGCCTCGATGCCCAGGTTCTTGAACGTCTGGCAGAAGAGGGTCCAGGTGCCTCCGTAGAGGCTCGTGGAAGATATGAAGTTCTGTCCGGCATGGCAGATGGTGAGAATCGCAGCGGTGATCGCCGCTTGTCCCGACGAGAAGCTGAGTCCCGCCGCGCCTCCGTCCATGGCCGCGAGACGCTTTTCGAGCACGTCGTTCGTCGGGTTCATGAGGCGGCTGTAGATGTTCCCGAACTCGGTGAGGCCGAAGAGGTTCGCGGCGTGCTCCGTGTCGTTGAAGACGTAGGAGGTCGTCGCGTAGATGGGGACGGCGCGCGCGTTCGTCGTGGGGTCGGGCTCCTGCCCGGCGTGCACGGCCATCGTTCCCATGCTGTGGGGCTTGATCTCTTCGCTCATGGTTCCGTCTCCCTGAAGTTCGAGCCTGCGCGTATCGCGAGGCTACGAACGGCGACTTTATGGGAACGGGGAGAGACGCCGCAATCGACCCGGGGCGTTCGGTTCTACTCCGGTGCGAATGCGCCGCGCAGGAAGGCGCGCAGCTCGATCTTGCGGGCGCGCATGGCGGCTGCCGCGGTCGGCTCGCCCCCGACGAGCTCGTGCCCGAACTCGTCCGGCGCGACCGCCGGGTAGAGGAGGAAGACGCCGAGCAGGTTCACCAGAGCCTGGCGGACGTGGACGCGCCGGATGATCCCGGCCCGGCGGGCCTTCTCGAGCCACCCGCCGATGATGCCGAAGATCTCGCGTTCGAGACTGGCGAGTCCCTCCGGCATGGTGCTCTCTTCCAGATCCGGGCTGACCAGGGAGCGCAACAATACGGGCCCGGTGTCCGGCGTGCGTGCGAAGTGGTCGGACAGGGCATCCGCGACGTCGAGGAGGTGGTCGAGTTCGGGTGGTTCGTCGAGAGCGAGCGGCGCGACGACTTCGAGGATGCGCCCGAGCTCGCGGTGCAACATCATGTGCAGGAGCTCTTCCTTGCTCGCGAAGTGATGGAAGAGGGTGCTCTTGTGCAGGCCGACCTGGTCGGCGAGCATCTGCAGGCTCATGCCCGCGGGGCCGTGCCGGGCGAACAGCTGCGCGGCGGTTGCGAGGATCCGCTCGCGTGAGGCGTCGTCGCGGCGACGGGCGGGGAGGGCCATCCTCAGCTCTCCGCGAAGGGGCCGAGACCCCGTTCGCGCAGTCGCGCCGTCATGATCTTCTGGAAGCGGTCGTTCCGGAACATGACGAGGTAGTCCATCGCGAAGTAGCCTGTCGGCAGCTTCGGGCTCTCGTCCCAATGGCGGAGTTGTTGGAACGGCCTCGACGCGTACGCATGGTGATCTGCGTGCCGTGAAAGTCCGACCAGCGCGAAGAGGGTGAAGCTGGACTCGGTGTCCCACGAGTCGCAGGGGCTCACCTTCCGGCCGCTCCGAACGAGGCCCCAGTGCTCGAAGTAGTTGACCTGCTCGAGGGCGCGGATGGCCTGAGCCGCCTGCGCGAGAAACAAGACGAAGGCTGCAGGCCCGAAGACCGCCCACATGCCGAAGGCCAGGGTCAACT
Source organism: Candidatus Binatia bacterium (assembly GCA_029243485.1). NCBI lineage: Bacteria > Candidatus Binatota > Binatia (SeqCode) > Binatia bacterium. The sequence continues at coordinate 232,978 of JAQWRY010000028.1, forward strand.
CCGCGAGGAGTCCGTGAACGACGCGGCTCTGGAGCATTCTTAGGTCCCACCATTTCATGTCGGCGTCGCCGAGGCGGGTGGCTTCGAGTCGCCAGGCGCTGCGGAACTGGCCTGGGAGTGTGCGGCGCAGGAAGGGCCAGAATTTCTCGCCGAAGCGCGCGGTCGCCGGATCTTCGTTTGTCCCGACGCGAACGTGATGGCCGCGCAGGTGCTCGGTGTAGAAGTGGTCGTACATCACCGTACATAGGAGGAGTCGGCCGAGGAGGCGCATGCGCGCCTCGCGCCGGTGCGTGAGTTCGTGTGCGACGACGATGCCCGAGATGCCCGAGTTCCCGCCGACGAGCACAATGGCGACGATGGCATCGACCGACCACAGGGATTGGATCGTGAAGAGCCATCCGAGGAGCACGATGTTCAGCACCTGGACCGCGACGAGGGCGTAGAGGATCCCGTTGAACGGGCCAGTTGGGGCTTCTTCGGCTGGTTCGTGTCGGGCGGAACCGCTGTTGTGGTCGAGCCAGTCGACCAGCGGCAGCGGCAGCAGCCACAGGAGGGCAACCGGCCAGGAGTGCGGCCCGGTCGCGAGAAAGCTCAGCGTGAGCAGTGGGAACGCAAAGCACAACAGGTGCTTCGTCCAGACCCGGACGGCGGCGCGTGGCCTGCGGGTGGCGGATAGCGTGGCTGTCGACATGATTCTCCCCCAACCGTTCGGTTGGGTATTACCAACCAATCGGTTGGGAGGCAATCCGGGGCGGTCTGGGCGTGCGTCGGGCCGCGGCGGAGCGCTATAGGATGCATCGAGGTCGCGGAAACCCGCGAGACGGAGGGATCGATAGATGTTTGCTTTGAAGAAGGCCCTGCACGCGATCGTGATTGCGATCACGAAGGTCGGAGCGAAGCTGCTTCCCGACCGGGTTCCGATGACCTTCATCGGAACGGACTCGACCAGCGAACTGTGCACGTCGCTGGCCCAGACGGCAAAGACCAAGGTCCTGATCGTCACCGACGCCGGCCTCGTGAAGGCGGGCATCGCGAAGCGCGTGACGGATGCGCTCGATTCGGCGGGAGTGGGCTGGTCGGTCTTCGACGGGGTCGAGCCGGATCCGACGTTCACGCAGGTTGATGCAGGTCTCAGCCAGTTGGCCCGCGACAAATGTGACGCCGTGCTCGCGGTGGGCGGAGGCTCCTCGATGGACGCGGCAAAAATCATCGCGGCGAGCGCGACAAACGGCAACGACGCGCACAAGCTCGAGGGCATGATGAAGGTGCGACGGCCGCCCCTGTCGCTCTCGGCGATTCCCACCACGGCGGGGACCGGTTCGGAGGTCACAGTGGCGGCCGTCGTCTCGGATAGCCAGACCCACGAGAAGAAGTTCTTCGTCGATCCGAAGCTGTTGCCGGAGATGACGGCGCTCGACCCCTCGCTCATGGCGGGCCTGCCCCCCGCGATCACCGCCGCGACCGGCATGGATGCGCTGACGCATGCGATCGAGTCCTTCATTTCCAAGACGAGCAACGCGCAGACGGAGCGTTGGGCGACTGCGGCTGTTCGCCTGATCTTTACGAATTTGCCGACGGCGTACGCCAATGGAAGCGATCTCGACGCGCGGAAGGCGATGGCGATCTCGTCGTACTACGCCGGGTTGGCCTTTACGCGCACGAGTGTCGGCTACGTGCACGCGATCGCGCACACGTTCGGCGCCTACTATCGGACGCCCCATGGAATGGCGAACGCGATCGCGCTGCCGCACGTTCTGGAGTTCTCGAAGAACGAGGCCCGGGAGCAGTTGGCGGCGCTGGGCGACCTGATCGGCGTCCCCGGCGGAAGCGAGGCGGAGAAGGCTGAAGGGTTCATTCGCGCGGTCCGTGAGCTGATGGCGCGAATCGGCATTCCGTACACGCTCGAGGCGCTGCGAACCGACGACATTCCCGCAATCGCCAAGCAGGCGCTCGCGGAGGCGCACATGAACTATCCGGTGCCTCGCTACATGGGCCAGCCTGATTGCGAGAGGCTCCTGCGCGACATCGTCGCCTGAGCATCTTCGTGCGAAGGCCGTTGCTTCTGACGCTACTCGGAATCGACCAAGCAAGATCTCAATCTCCCCGCCGAGCATCTGAGCGAGTTTCCCGTCGGGAAGTTCCTGCTGCAATACGGCATCGAGCAGCGAGAGTACCTTGACCGGCTTGAGGACCTTTACGCGGCGGACGATCCGGAGAAAAAGGGCCCCACTCTCGCCGCGATCTGGGATGGCGCCGGACACAACACGGAGGCGGTCCTGCAGACGCTGGCTGCAACGAAGGGGTCGTGGTTCGCACATCTTCGGGAGGTGACCCGGCTGCGGATCCCGTAGGGGAAGGGTGCGATCGTGTATCCCGTCATGCACAATCGCAGCTCGTGCCAGCGTGGCCTATATGTTCGACGAGTCGGCGCGGCTGGTTCCGGAGGGCGACACGTTGACTCTCGTCCAGGGCTACCTCGGCAGCTATCCGAACTTCGGGTTTGATATGCAGGCGGGCGATCTGGGGGAGTTCGGGAGGCGCCTCAAGACGGTAACCGAGGCAGCGGGGATCGAGGCTTTGGCCATCCGCCTCGGCGTGCGGCGGACGAGTCCGGAGTCCTGGACCACGATGGATTGGATGGCCGAGGATTTCGTCCGCAGGCAGCCGGCCCAGGCGGGGCTGCTCGATCTGGGTCGGTACGAGAACTTCTGAGGTGATTCCGCGCAAGAGGATCCCTCGCGCCGATTAGCGTGCTAGGGTGGTGAACGCGATGGGACGCCCTGACTCAAGATTTGATGGCAACTGCGGGATGTTTGCTATAGCGGTTGCCGATGCCTCCCGTTTGGCCGGCAAGACGCCGGTCATCGTGATCGCACATGATGCCGAGTCGATGGAGCACTTCCGGCGCGGGCAGTTCCATCTGTATCACGTCGCTATCGAGGTCGACGGGATACTCTGCGACGCGCGCGGCCGGATCCAAACGGACGATGAGATCCTGTCGTTCATGACGCCGCCGGTTCCTCAGGCGAAGGTCGACCGTTTCGCCGTCGACGCCGACTTGAAGTCGATCATCCGGCGAAAGACCCGTTGGACGATTTCGTTCGAGAAGTACGCGGACGAGGCGACGCGGCTTATCGTCGATCTGAGCTAGCCCCCGCCCCCGTGTCGGCACAATTGGGGCGCGGCTCGCTGGCGCACTGAGCCTGCTTCGTCCCCTGCGGCTTGCAGTCTGGGAACTCTCCGTGTTGGAGTGGTCCGCATGGCGACGCCGCAGACCGACGAAGCGTGGAAACTGTTCCGCAAGATGCTCGACGACATGGCCCAGATGGTCGACGAGGATGCGGAGTGCGATCTCGAGCGGCTGGAGGGGATGCGTGTCCTCGGTCGCGTGACGACGATGGCGCTCGAGCTCAACCTCGACGTCGAGGCCGACGCCCCGCGCTTGTACTCGATGGACACGCCGACCCGTTTCGTCGGCGGCCCGAATCCGGACGGCGAGTATTTCCTGTCCATGATCGACGCAACGCAGGCGTACCGGGTGCGTGGGCAGCGTGGGTCGTCGGTTTATCTGGGCTTTCAGATCCTCGCCGGAATCGGCCTCAACCCCCGCCGCATGGGGACCAACGTGCCGGACAAAGAGCTGGAAATTCGCCCGGACGGGACGTTCGCTCTCGTGTTCGCCGCGACGAAGCCGAGCGATGCGGAGCTGGGGGGCGATCCGTGGGTGGAGATCCCCGACGATTCGTCGGCCCTCGTCGTCCGCGAGTACTTCGCAGACCGCAGCGCCGAGACCCCCGCCGGTCTCTCGATAGACCGGCTTGAGCCGGCGAGCGTACCCGCGCTACCGCAAGATGGCTCCATCGCCGAGAGGTTCGCGAGTGCGGCCTTCACAATCGCGAAGATGATCACTCTCCACCGCACCGTGAAGCCGGAGATGCTTGACCATCCGAACGAGTTCTTGACGGCAGACGGCGAGGAACTCGGTTCCGAGAACACGACGCCCGACAATCTCTACATGATCGGTTCGTGGCGTCTCGCGCCCGACGAGGCGCTGGTCTTGGAACTCTCGCCGCCGGCGACCCGCTTCTGGAACGTTGCGATCGCGAACGTCTGGCACGAATGTATCGAGCCGCTGCGGCGCAGGAGCTCCGTCACGAACGCGGGTGCGGTCGCGCGGGCGGACGGCAGCGTGCGGGTCGTGATGTCGGCGACGAATCCGGGTGCGGCGAACTGGCTCGACACGGGCGGCCGGGGCCGCGGGTTCATGGTCGTTCGGTGGCTCGACAACCCGTCTGCACCTCCGGTGACGACCCGCGTCGTGCCGCTGGAGGACGCGGCCGACCGGTAGCCGCCCTGCGACGGGGACTGGTCAGTGATGTGGCGTCTCGCGCGCCTACCGAAGAATGTCGCTTCGCCGATGCAGGTGCCGCTCGAGTAGCCGGTCGCGCCTGCGCGATGTTCGAAGCACACGCTCCTGCGGCGCACAGACCGGGAATCGGGGTCCCGTCCGGCCGCAGGAACTCAGCATCGATTGAAGCCCGAAGGCCGCCCAGGGTGAGCCGACGTAGATGGCTTTCCCGACGGAGTACTCCAGCGCCGCGAACGGAGCCTGGTCGAGGGGCTGGAGCCAATCTGGGTGCTTGTGGAACGTGGGATCCTCGCCGCACGCGAATCGCGCCCGAGCCGTCGAAGTGTTTGTAGCGGACTCCGACGACCTGTCCGTCATCGACGATGAGATTTGTCGCGCCCGTGTCGTACTAGAAGCGCACTCCCGTGCGTTGGGCTTCGCTTTCGAGCCGTCCGGTCACGATCGACCCGCCTCCGCTGCCGGTCTTCTCGACCTTGTGCCCGCGCGGGGCGGGCAAGTTCATGCGCGGCTCCCTATCAGGTGGGTCGGGGCCCGCGCCACGGGACAGCGGCTGCTATTGCCGTTACGTTCCTGGCTCCATGGCGCGAATCCTCAAGATCGACGAGACCGGCGACCACGCGGTCGGCGGGAAGGCGGAAGGCCTCGCTCGCCTGCGGGCAATGGGTCTGGAGATTCCGCCGACCCTGGTCCTGGAGGGGGCCGTTCGCGGAGGGCTTCCCGAGGACCTTGAACGGGAGGTCGCCGTCCTCGGCGAAGGCCGGCTCGCCGTGCGCTCGTCTGCCATCGGGGAGGACGGCGCTGGCGCGTCGTTCGCTGGACAGTACGAGACCATCCTCGACGTTCGGCCCACTGAGCTGCGGTCGGCGATCGACCAGTGTCTGGCTTCGGCGCAGAGCGCTAGGGCCGTCGCGTACCGGGATTCGCGGGACGAGGCCGCGGGCGCCGCGGTCATGTCGGTCGTCATCCAGCGGATGGTGTCCGCCCGTGCGTCGGGGGTCTGCTTCACGGCGGATCCGGTGACCAGTCGTCGAAACCGGCTCGTGCTCGATTCGGTTGCGGGTCTCGGCGAAGCGCTCGTTTCGGGCCACGCGAGTCCGGACCACGACGAGCTCCGACGATCGGATGGCGTCTGGGAGCCGACGCAGCTCGCGGGCGCGACCCCTGTGCTCTCTCAGGAGGAGCGCGCTCAATTGGCCCGTGAGGCGCTCGAAGCCGAGACCGCCGCGGGCGAGCCGCTCGATCTCGAGTGGGCGATCGACGTGGACGGCACGCTCTTCTGGTTGCAGGCGAGGCCGATCACGACGCTGATGCTGGACCCGCAGTCGATCGACACGCCGCCGATGGAGGAGGGCGACGTGTACACGCGCTGTAACGTGGGCGAGATGATGCCGGGCGCGGTGTCCCCCCTCACGTTCTCGACATGCGCCCGCGGGATCGACGTCGGCTGGCAGGACAACATGATCGCGATCGGTGTACGCGCGCAGCGTTCGAGCGACAACGTCTACATCGGGATGAGCCACGGGCACCTATTCATCAACTTGAGTGAGGGTGCGCGCTTCTCCAGCGCCGTGACCGGCTCTCACCCGGATCAGCAGAGCCTCGCGATCTGTGGTCGTCTCGTGCCCGAGATCGTCGCGCCCGATGTGCCGGCTCTCCGCATCCGGTTACCGCGGGCCGTCCGGCAAGTCGCTTCCGTCGTCCGCGCCCAACCACACCTCCGGCGGATGGAGGCCCTCGTCGAGCGTGGGACGATCTCCGTCGGCGGCGACTCGAAGTCGACGTGGCAGAACATCGAGGCGGAGCGCGAGGTGCTCTACGAGTCCTATGCACGACATCTCACGGTGTCGTCGGGTGCGGGGGCGCTCGCACCGATCCTGTTGCGGGTTCTCGCGGGGGACGCCGAACCGTCGCCGGAACATCACGCGGCGGTCGGGCACCTTCTGTCCGGAGCGGAAGGCGTCGAGAGCGCCGACATTGCCGCGGGGGCGCGACGGCTCCTCGAGGCGCTCGAGCGGTCTGCGACACCTGCCGAGTTCCCCGAGTGGGACGTAGCCACGGCCGTCGCGTGGTTTCGCGGCGAGGCGTCCGGCGAGGCGGGGTGCGTCTACACCGCGTACCTCGCTCGTCATGGGCATCGTAGTCTCCGCGAACTCGACGTCCGTCAGCCCGAGTGGGCGCACGATCCGACCCCACTGATCCGCGCGCTTCAGGCACAGCTCCGCGCTCGTCGTGTAGCGGGTAGCGCCTCGGTCGGAGCCGAGCCGGTTCGTGTGGCGATGGATCTCGGCCGGCTGCGGTGGCTGGCCCCCATGGCGCACGCCGCAGTGCGCAACCGCGAGCGGTCGAAGTCGCTCCTGGTCGCGACGACGGTGCACTTCAAGCGGGCGTACCGCGCGCTAGCGGCGCAGTTCGTGGCCGAAGGTCGCTTGCCGGACGAAGACGCGGTCTTCTTTCTGCTTCACGAGGAGCTGGGCCTTCTCGCCGAATCGTCGCCGGGCGACCGGTGGGCCGACCTCGCTGTGCAACGTCGTGAGGCGCTCTCCTTCCAAGAGAAGCTCCGGTTCCCGGAGGTCAGCGTCGGGTTGCCGGAGCCCGAGGCGCCGCCGCCGGTCGAGGGCGACGAGCGGCTCGTCGTGGGTAAGCCGGTGAGCCGCGGTCGCGTCGAGGGCCGCGTGCGCGTCGTCCGCGAGCTGGTAGAAGCCGAGGCACTCGAACCCGGCGAAATCCTCGTTGCCGCGATCACGGACGTCGGTTGGACTCCCTACTTTGCGATCATCGCCGGTCTGGTGACCGACGTGGGTAGCGCGGTGTCGCACGGGGCGGTGGTTGCGCGGGAGTACGGTCTGCCGGCAGTGCTGAACACCGGCAACGCGACGCGCGTGTTGCGCACCGGGGACCGGGTCCGCCTCGACGGCGACGCCGGGACGGTGGAAGTCATGGAGCCGGCGGTCTGACGCGGCGTCTACTTGGCGGCGAGGAGCGGTTCGAGCTTCGGCCAGACGACGGCCGCGACTTTCTTCTGTCCCTCCGCGTTGGGGTGGATGTCGTCGGCTTGATTTAGGGACCGCTCGCCGGCCACGCCCTCGAGGAGGAAGGGGATCAGGGCGGCATCATTCTTCTCCGCCAACGCCGGGAAGCTCGTCTCGAACTCCTCGACGTAGCCGTCGCCTAGGTTCTGCAGAGCACGCATCCCGGCGATCACGAAGCGCGCGTCGGGATGAGCGGCGCGGGCCCGGTCGAGGATCTGCTGTAGGTTGTCGCGCATCATGGCGGGGCTGAGTCCGCGGAGCATGTCGTTCGCGCCCAGCTCGAGGACGAGGATGGCGATCGGCAGCTTGAGGAGCCAGTCGATACGTCGGAGTCCGCCGGCCGACGTGTCGCCGCTAACGCCGGCGTTCACGACGCGGTATTCCAAGCCGGCCGCGTCGATCCGCTGCTGGAGCAGCGCGGGGAAGGCCTCGTCCGATGGGAGCCCGTAGCCGGCGGTGAGGCTGGTGCCGACGAAGAGGACGACGGGCCGCTCGTCGGCGGCGAGAGCCGCGCTGGTGACCAGACATGCGAGGAGGGCCCCGAGCCAGTAGAGTCTCGGGAACCGTCGTGTCCGCTTCTTCATCGCCCATGATCGTCGCTCGGAATCTCCGCCAGCGCTACCCGCGGCCCGCCGGTGCCGAGTCGCTGACGGTACTCGACGGCATCGAACTCGAGGTGCCCGGCGGCGAGATCCTCGCGATCCTCGGGCCGTCGGGGAGCGGGAAGACCACGCTGTTTGGGCTCTTGGCCGGTCTGGATCGGCCCACCGAGGGGGAAGTTGAGCTCGCTGGACAGTCGCTCGGGCGACTGGACGAAGATGCGCGGGCCGCGCTCCGCGCCTCGTCGATCGGCTTTGTGTTTCAGAGCTTTCAGCTCGTGCCGACCCTCACCGCGCTCGAGAACGTGCTCGTGCCCCTTGAATTGCTTCCGGCGCCGGCGGTGGTTGCCGCGCGAGAAGCCCGGGCGCGGGAGCTTCTGGGGCGGGTTGGACTCGAGGATCGCCTCGGTCACTACCCGGCTCAACTCTCGGGGGGCGAGCAGCAACGGGTCGGGATCGCGCGTGCCTTTGCGAACGAGCCGCGTGTACTCTTTGCAGACGAGCCCACGGGTAACCTCGACGACGAGACAGGACAGGGGATCATCGAACTGTTGTTCTCCCTGAATCACGGGCAGGGGACGACGCTCGTGATCGTCACGCACGACCAGGGGCTCGCACGCCGCGCGAATCGCATCATGCACCTCGCACGCGGGCGCATTGAGAAGATCGAGTGCGTGGACTGAACCGCGTCTTCGTCAGCGCGATGTTGCGCCGTGAGCTGCGAGCATCGCGGCGTCGGCTTTTCCTCTACGGGTCGTGCATGGCTCTCGGGATCGCGGCGCTCGTCGGTCTGCACGGGCTGCGCGCCACGACGCGGACGGCGATCGACGTGCAGGCGGCCATGTTGCTTGGCGCCGATCTTCGCCTCTCGCGCCGGGCGCCTCTCCCCGACGATGTTCGGGACCGTGTTGGCGCTCTTCTCGCGGAGACGAAGGGTGCCTCGGCAGAACTGACGCGATTCGGCTCGATGGTCCTCGCACCGAATTCGGGACGGAGCCGCCTCGTGGACGTGCAGGCGGCCGACGCGGCGTATCCGCTCCGGGGCGAAGTCGTCACGACGCCTCCCGAAAGTTGGTCGCTCGTGCACGCGGGCGACGTGCCCCGCGCGGTCGTCGATCCGAGCCTCCTCCTGCAACTGGGGATCGATGTCGGCGCCGACCTGAAGATCGGGGAGGTGCGCTTTCGAATCGTCGGCACGGTGGGAAAGGCACCCGGCAGCTTCGGGGTGCAGACGCAGATCGCGCCGCGGGTTCTGATCGCCCGGGAGCACGTCGAAGCCACGGGCCTGCTGCGGCCGGGGAGCCTGGTCGAGTACCTCTTTTTCGTCCGGACTCCGAAAGGCGAGATCGGAAGCTGGGTCGCGGACAACCGCTCGGCACTGGAAGACGCGCATATGAAGGTGCAGACGGTCGCCGGCCAGCAGGCGGATCTGGATCGCGGGTTCGGGATGATGACGCGCTTCCTCGGTCTCGTCGGCCTGGCGGCGCTCGCCCTCGGCGGAGTCGGCGTTGCGGCCGGGGTACGGGTGCTTGTGCGAGACAAACTCGACACGACGGCGATGCTTCGCTCGCTGGGCGCTTCTTCGCGCGACATCTTCGCGGTGTACGGGATGCTGGCGCTCGTGCTCGGCGCCGTGGCGGGGAGCGTCGGGTCGGCAATCGGCGTTGGTTTACAGTGGGGTCTTCCGGTGCTCTTGCAGGGGCTGATCCCAGTCGACGTCGAGCCGACGTTCGAGGTGGGCGCGGTCGCGACGGGAATTGCATTGGGGTTGTGGGTGACGGTGTTGTTCGCGGCGGCTCCGCTGATCGACCTCGTACGCGTTCCGCCGCTGCGGTCTCTTCGCGCCGACTTCGTAGCCGAACCCTTGCCGCTTCGCGGCCGCGCGGCGGTGCTTGTCGCCCTGGCAGTCAGCCTCTTGGCGGTCTCGTGCTGGCAGGCGCCGACGATTCTGGTGGGTCTCGGATTCGCGGGTGGCCTCGCGGTCGTGCTCGGGATCTTGGCGGGTACGGCACAGTTGCTCGCGGGTGCTCTTCGTCGGCTCGTTCCGCGGCGTTCGCCGTACTGGCTTCGTCAGGGCCTCGCGAATCTCTTTCGACCGCGCAATCACACCGTCTCGACCGTGCTCACCGTCGGGTTTGGCCTGTTCCTCGTGACGACGCTTTACGGCGTGAAGAGCAACGTGCTTCACCAACTCGCAATGGATTCGGGGCCCGACCGGCCGAACCTGATCCTGTTCGACATCCAGCCGGATCAGGTCGCGCCCCTCGAGGCGTTCCTGGCCGAGCGAGGCGCGGCGATCGTCGATCGGGCGACGATTGTGTCGGCGCGCCTTTCTGCGATCGATGGGAAGACGGCCTCGGAACGGATCGCGGTCGATCCCGACGATCGAGAGGCGCGTTGGGCTCTTCTGCGGGAGTACCGGCTGTCGTACGCGGCCGAGCTGCGGGAGAGCGAGGAGATTGCGGCGGGCGCGTGGTGGACCGATCCGGAGGCGGGCCGGATCGAGCCGGTGCCGGTCTCGATCGAAACGGGTGTGGCTCGCTCGCTTGGCCTTTCGGTCGGGGATCGAATGACCTGGGACATCCAGGGTGTGCCGGTCGAGAGCTACATCGCGAATCTGCGCGAGGTCGATTGGAGCCGCCTCGCGACGAACTTCATTGCGCTGTTCCCGCCGGGCCTGATCGAGGAGGCCCCGAGCACGACGGTGTTCCTCTCGCGTCACGTCGACGCAAACGCTCGGGCCGAGATCCAGCGTGACCTCGTTCTCCAGTTCCCGAATGTCTCGGTTCTCGACGCGAGCCTGATCCTGCGTGCCGTCGACACGATGATGGCGCGCGTGGCTCTCGCTGTCCGCGTCCTCGCGCTGTTCGCCCTGGCGACGGGCTTCTTGGTTCTCGTTGCCGCCGCTGCAATGGCGCGCGACGAACGAATGCGGGAGATTCTCTTGCTGAGGACGCTCGGCGCTTCCACGCGCATCCTGCGTCGAATCATCACGACCGAGGCCGTCGCGCTCGGAGCCCTCGCGGCCCTGCTTGGCGTCGGGTTGGCGATGCTTGCGACCTGGGCGCTCACGCGTTTCGTCTTCGAGATTCCGTTCACGCCCGTGCTGACGGAGTACGCGGCCTTCGCGGTCGTGAGTTTCCTGATCAGCGCGGTGTTGGGCGGCGCGATCGGCCGCCCGACGCGCGCGGGCAGTCCGCTCGCGGTGTTGCGGTCGCAGTAGTCGACGGCGGAGAGATTTACTTTCACTGCCCGAAGGCGTTTGTCGCGCCAAGCTCTGGGCGGCCCGCGAGTCCTCCGAGCCGCTGAGTGGTGCGACCGCGGGCACGCGCGATCGGCTGGACTCCGTGGACGTCCGGTTCCTCGAAGAGGCGTCGTTCGCGCTTCTCGGCACGCACGATGGAGCGGGAGGGTTCGATCTTTCCCGGCGCGGGGACCCCGGCGGCCTGCTGCGGGTGCTGGGTGACCGCACGCTCTTCCTCCCCGATCGTCCAGGGAATCGAATCGCTGATAGCCTTCGCAACGTTCTGGCGACCGGCCAAGCGGGGCTGCTCGCGCTCGTGCCGGACCCGGTCCTGCTGGACCGCATGATGAAGAGGGATGCGGCGAAGAACCTCTATTGAACGCCGGCTCAGCCCGAGGCGAAGGATTTGTCGTACTCGATCACGTTGAACTTGGTTCCGGGGTCGCCGAAGACGTAGAGCCAGCAGTCGCCCCATTTCTCCGGGACGCGAGAGGCTTTTCCGGGCGTCGGCTTCCACGTCGCGCGGTGGTACTGACACCGGAGGTCGACGTGATCGATCGAGCCCTCGACATCTTCGATCCCGATGATGTTTCGCATCACGCCATGGCGCCTGCGGGTGTAGCCGGTTTCGCCCTCGCGTCTTGCGGGTAGGACCCGCGGAAACTGAAGGGGTGCATCGCGAGCGAGGAACTTGTCGATGCGGCCATTGGACTCTCGCATCGACTCGGGGACCCCTCCTTCCGGGTCCAGTTTCTGGAGCCGTGCGTACGCCCGCTGGGCCTCGTGGATGTCATGGCTCTTCACGTGGAGCACGAAGAGCGCGCGCAGGACTCCCGCGTGGGTGTTGTCGTCGAGGTGCGCGCCGTCTCCGATTCGGGTTCGCCACAGGTGGATCTTCTGACCCTCGGCGTCGCCCTGAATGCGCGCCACCTCCGCACGCAGTAGGGATGCCCGGACCGACTCGTACAGGTTGTTTTCCTCGAGCCGGTCGATGTCCTCTTGGGCCTCGTCGATCTCGCCGGCGTCGAGGTGCTCGCTCGCCTTCTCGTACCGCTTGATGAAACGCTTGGACGCTCCCACTTTGCCGTCGTCCTCAATGTTGTACGTGAGGAGGACCTCCTGGTGGCATTGGTGCACGTTCTCGCCATCGAGCCGTGCGGGCTCGTAGCGCCACTTCTTCATTGCAGCGCGGGCCGCCTCCTCGAACTCCTCGCCGCCGAAGGAAGCGTCGATCAGAATATCGCCAACGGTGCCGTCGGGGCGGATCACGAAACTGGCGAGGGTCCATGCCTCGGAGGGCTGCCGTCTTGCCTCGAGCGGATACCTCGGGTTCGAGCGTTCGAGGGGCTTGGCCGGTGTGCTGTTGCGGACCGTGCCACCGGGCTTGGCCTCTGCCGGCGCCGTTGGCGCGAGCAGAGTGAGGGCCGTGATCGTCGAAACCAGGAGTCGAATCGTCATGAGGTGGCCTCGGCATCGGCTAGGAGGAAAGCGTCGCCGAGGACCGCGCACCCATCGAGGCTCTTCACCGGTCGGCCAACCGAGTGGAGGAGGTCGCGGCTCAGCACGACGCGGCCGACGTGCCGTTCGCTGCAGAGCTCGAGAGCGGCTTCCGCCATCATCTCCACCGGTTCGACCCAATCCGGGTTCTTTCGCGCGATGTCGCGCACCCAATGGGCTCCGGCCGTCATCACGATCGCCACCGGGGCGAGTGCGTTCACGAAGACGTCGTACTCGGCGACCTCGTGCGCGAGCGCTTCGGTGTACCGGTCGAGCGCGGCTTTCGTCGCGCCGTACGGACCGATGATCCAGGCGGATTCTTTCGAGTCCCGGTATGGCACGGCGGGCTGCTTGCTGGTGGCGCTGCTGATGTTGAGGATCCAGCCGCCGCCGCGCTCCCTCATCGACGGAAGAGCCTGTTGGGCGAGGTCGATCGGGGCGTTTACATTCAGGTCGAACATCTTGGATCGTTCGGTCACCGTGATGACGCTGGGCATCTTCATCGTGCCGGCGGCGGCGTTGTTCACCACGATGTCGATCGGTCCGAACGGCCGACTCGCGCGCTCGATGAGGTCGGCGCGTGCCTCCGGTTCGGAGAGATCGCAGGCGATCGCAGCCGCGCGGCCGCCGGCTTCCTGAACCTCGGCCTCGGCCTCTTCGAGTGTGCCGGTGAGCCGACCGTGGGCGCCCATGCGTGACGCGTTCAGTACGACGGCCGCGCCCTCTGACGAGAGCCGGTTCGCGATCGCCCGTCCGATGCCCCGGCTGGCTCCGGTGACCAGCGCGACCCTTCCTTCACAGCTTCCCATTTCTTCTCCTCGGTCCCGACGTCGGTTCTCGTAGCGACGAATATACTACCACCGTGCCGAAGCCAGCCGCGCCGGCCGGACGTGGTGCGGGGGTGCGATCTGTGGTCTACCCGGTGCGTGCGGGACGGGCCCACTTGAATCGAAAGGGAGAGCATCGATGGGTATTCTCAGCTGGATCATCCTTGGCCTCATCGCGGGCGCGCTCGGCAAGTTCCTGATGCCCGGTGACGACCCTGGCGGTTTGGTCGTGACCATGTTGATCGGGATCGGCGGTGCGTTCGTCGGTGGCTGGATCGGTTCCGTGGTCGGCATCGGAAGTGTGACGGGAGTCAACCTCGGGAGCATCTTCACGGCGTCTCTCGGGGCCGTTGTTCTCCTCTTCGCTTACCGCAAGATGAGGTTCTGACGCGCCGGCCGGTCGGTTACTTACGTTGGGACCCGACCGGCCCACACTGGGCGCACCTCTCGCCGCCGTCGTGGCACTGCTCGGCCAGGCACCACGGCGCTATCCGCTGCCGGTTCGGTGGGTGCCCCTCGCGGCGATCGGCGTCGCGGCGAATCAGCCTTCGCTCTTCGAAGCCGCCTCGCGGACCGGCGATCGCGACGGTCATCCCGGCGTGGGGCTAGTCTCGGGGTCCTCGCGCTGACTTGGGCGATCCGCAAGTAGTTCCCACCTTCGTCCCAAGAACGTCCTGCGGCTTGCTGAGAGCGGTCGGGCCATTCGATTCGGAGGCGTCACGATGGATCACGTACGCATTCCTTTCGTAGTTGGTCTGGCAGTTTTGCTCGCCGCGGTGCCGGTCGGCGCCCAGATGGGGACTTCCCTGAGTTTCACCGGGATCCCGGCGACCAATGGCGTCGTCATCTCGGACCTCCTCAGTGTGGCGATGCCGAGCCCGGCGCTCGGCATCTTCCGCGGGCGCAGATTCTGAACGGCGGTGCGGTCACGTCCGCCGTGATCTCTATGACAACCGCTCCGCCCGCGGTGGCGAGAGAGACTCTCGGATTCCGAGTTTGCGAAGTGCAGAACGGTGAAACCGCCGGAGAGGTAGACTCGGCTGACGTTTCCGTGTCGGCCGTGGCCCTCGACATGTCGGTGCCGGGATTGTTCGGCGTCGACACGCTTGGGCTCATCCGGGGCGTGCGCCCGGATGTTCCGGAGCTCCTCGTTAGTGGCTACGCGGCTGAGGAGCTCGCCGGCCCCCAGTTCTATCCCGGGCCCGAGGGGTTTTTGCACAAGCCCTTCCGAGTGGATGAGCTGTTGCGCCGGTTGCGTGGCCTGATGCAGAAGTGAAGGAGCCGATCTCGAGTCGGTTGAGTCCGCTCGAGACCGGCCGGTGGTGCGATTCAGGAGGGCTGCGCCTCGGGCGAGCTGGAACCACGTCGGGGGCGGCGACGGGAGCCGCGCTTTTTAGCCTTCGGCGCGCCCTCGGGTGCGCCCGCCGCCGCAGCTGCTCCGTTGCCCGAGCCCGAGGGCTTGGAGGTCGAGGCGCCGCTCTTCGAGTCGCGTCGCGTCGATTCGCCGCGGCTCGAGCCTCGGGCGTTCGCTTCGCTTCGCGGAATTGCGAACCCGAGCTCCTTCTCGATCTCGGCGAGCTTGTCGCGCTCTGGCGCGGACACGAACGTGAAGACCTCACCGGCGGCGCCGGCGCGCGCGGTCCGCCCAGCGCGGTGGATGTAGTCCTCCGGCGAGTGCGGCACGTCGAAGTTGACGACGTGCGAGATGCCGTCGACATCGAGGCCGCGTGCGGCCACATCGGTCGCGACGAGTACGGAACAGTCGCCGCGACGGAAGTCTTCTAGCGCTTCCATGCGTTGCGCCTGCGTCCGGTTTGCGTGAATGCTCGTCGCTTCACGGCCGGCGCGGTTGACCTGACGGGCAAGTCGGTCGGCGTCTGCCTTGCGCTTCACGAAGACGAGGGCGGAGGTGATGGACTCACGACGCAGGAGTCTCGTGAGGAGCGCGGCCTTGTCGTCCTGGCCGACGGAGAACACCTTCTGCTCGATCCCGCTCGCGAGGCGCTGTCTATCGACGGTCACCGTGACCGGGTCTGTCAAGATCTCATCGGCGAGCTTGCGAATCGTGGGGGACATCGTCGCGGAGAAGAGCAGGTTCTGGCGAGTCTTCGGAAGTTGCTCGAGGATGCGCTTGATGTCGGGCAGGAAGCCCATGTCGAGCATACGATCGGCTTCGTCGAGAACGAGAACCTCGATGCCGCTCAGGTCGACCGAACCAAAGCGCATGTGGTCGAGCAGGCGTCCGGGAGTCGCGACGATCATGTCACTGCCGGCCTTGAGGGCGCGTTCCTGCGGTCGCATGTCGACCCCGCCGACCACGGCGACGGCGCTGAGGCCGACGTAGTAGCCGAGTGCCAACGCTTGCTCGTCGATCTGCAGCGCGAGCTCGCGCGTGGGCGAGAGAATCAGAGCGCGACAGCCATCCGGCTTGGCTCCGTTCAGTCGCTGTAGGATGGGCAGCAGGAAGGCGGCGGTCTTGCCGGTTCCCGTGGAGGCGCAACCGATCAGGTCGCGGCCCTCGAGGGCGACGGGAATGGCTTTCGCCTGAATGGGGGTCGGCTCGCTGAAGCCGAGGTCGGCCACTGCGTCAGTGAGGGCCGGGATGAGGTTAAGAGTTTCCATCGGGTGTACGTGTTCCTTTGCTTGAAGTTGGCGTCCGGCCGGCCCGGGCATTGCCTCGGGAGGGGCTCGGTTCAGTTCTCCGCCGGAAGGGTGGACGAGGCTGCGTCGGCGGTGCTTTTGAGGCCCGCAGCGTCGGAAGCGAATCGGAAGCCGTTTTCCGAGGGTCCGCCCAGTCGACAGCCCGAAGGTGCGAAGCCCGCGGCGGGTTTGTCGCCTGGCGGGCCGCTCAACATCGGTCCTATCCGACTCTAGATAGGATAAGGGGTGCCGAGGCTTCTGGCAATGGTGTTTCGCCCGAGCTTCGGTGGGGGTTTGGTCGGGTGTCCGGTGAGGCCCGAGCCCCGAGGGAGTCCGTTTTTCCAAATGTTTCTCCCCCTTTTGCTCCTCGGGGCCGCAGGGTGGGGGCGTTTTCGACCTGGTGGCCGCACCGGACGAGCCGACTGGGCTCTACGCAGCGACGACGGCGGGCGTGTTTCGGTCGTTCGACGGAGGCGAGAGCTGGGAGGCTGCCAGTCGGGGGCTGGCGGATGCGCGTGGTTTTCTGCCGCCGGGCGGGGTCCTCTCGCTCGCGATCGATCCGGGCGACTCCCCGATGGCCGCGGCGACCTTCGTGGGCTTCGTGTTCGATCCGAGCGACGACAACCGCATCGTCGGTGCTGCGTCGCGGGCCGAGTTTCAGGGCAAGGATGCGGGCGCGTCGTGGGAGCGTTTTACCCGGGGACTGTCCCCGGGCGATCAGGGCGTTCCCTCGGTCACGTCGATCGCGGTCGACCTGGCGCGACCTGAGCAGCTGTATGCGGGTACTCCGTCCGGTTTGTTCACTCTCACGTTGGGTGCCTTGCGACACTGGGAACGCGCGGGGCTCGCGGACCGGGGCATCGTTTACATGCTCTCGCTCCCCGGCGGGTCCTTCGCGACCTGGGAGAACCGGTCGGGGTCGACGAGTGCGTACGCGAAGGCCTGGGCGCGGAAGGCCTTTCTGCAGCGGGAGCAGTGGCAGGACCGCGCGTCGCGCAGAGGGCCGGTCAACTCGTATCGAATGGCGCCGCAGAAGCACTCGCCGGTAATCGTCATGGCCGCACGATAGGCCGCAGGAAGGCTTGGCGGCAACCGATGGTCGGTTCGCGGTCGGTTCCATGGATCCCCGGAACGAACCTGCCTATAGTGCGTGACACGGGTGGCCCGTTTGCGTCGCTCGGCCGCAGAGGTACGCGGAACACCCAAGGAGCCCGCCCATGATCTACGACAATCCAGGCCACGCGAACTCGCCGGTCAAGTTCAAGTCGCGCTACGAGAACTACATCGGGGGCGAGTGGATCGCGCCGGTCAAGGGCGAGTACTTTCCGAACATCACGCCGGTGACTGGTGAGGTCATCTGCGAGATCCCTCGTTCGTCCGCGGCGGATGTCGAGCGGGCGTTGGATGCGGCGCACGCCGCGAGCGATGCGTGGGGCCAGACCGCTGCAGCAGAACGTTCGGGGATCCTCCTGCAGGTCGCCGACCGCATCGAGGCGAACCTGGAGATGCTCGCGGTTGCCGAGACGTGGGACAATGGAAAGGGTGTGCGGGAAACCCTCGCGGCTGATCTTCCGCTAGCCGTCGATCACTTCCGCTACTTCGCCGGTTGCATCCGCGCCCAGGAGGGCGGTCTCGCGGAGATCGACTCGACCACGGTGTCGTACCACATCCACGAACCGCTCGGGGTCGTCGGTCAGATCATTCCGTGGAACTTTCCGATCCTGATGGCCGCGTGGAAGCTTGCGCCGGCATTGGCTGCGGGCAACTGCGTCGTTTTGAAGCCGGCTGAGCAAACGCCTGCGTCGATCTTGCTCGTGATGGAGTTGATTGGAGATCTCTTCCCCGCGGGCGTCCTCAACGTGGTCAACGGCTACGGTGAGGAGGCCGGCAAGGCGCTTGCGACGAGCGAGCGGATCGCGAAGATCGCGTTTACGGGATCGACCGCGGTTGGTTCGCAGATCCTGAAGTATGCCGCGGACAACATCATTCCGTCCACGGTGGAGTTGGGTGGCAAGTCGCCGAACATCTACTTCGAAGACGTCCTCGACCAGGAAGACGAGTACGTGAGCAAGGCCGTCGAGGGCATGGTGCTCGCGTTCTTGAACCAGGGCGAGGTTTGCACGTGCCCGTCGCGGGGCCTCGTGCACGAGTCGATCTACGAGCGCTTCATGGAGATGGTCGTCGCGCGCACCAATGAGATCAAACGGGGGAATCCGCTCGACACCGAGACGATGGTTGGTGCGCAGGCGTCCGCAGAACAGTTTGAGAAGATCATGGGCTACATGAAGGTCGCCCGGGACGAGGGCGCGAAGGTTCTGATTGGCGGTGGCGTCGAGGAGATGTCCGATGGCTTCTCGGGCGGTTTCTACATTCAGCCCACGATTTTCGAGGGCCGCAACGACATGCGCGTCTTCCAGGAGGAGATCTTCGGCCCCGTCATCAGCGTTGCGACGTTTAAAGACGAGGCCGAGGCGCTCGCGATCGCGAACGACACGATCTACGGCCTGGGTGCCGGCGTATGGACGCGCGACATGAACCGGGCGTACCGCATGGGTCGGAATATCAAGGCCGGGCGCGTGTGGACGAACTGCTACCACGCCTATCCCGCGCACGCGGCCTTCGGCGGTTACAAGAAGTCCGGCGTCGGCCGTGAGACGCACAAGATGGCCCTGGAGCACTACCAGCAGACGAAGAATCTTCTGGTTAGCTACGGAACGAGCCCGCTGGGGTTCTTCTAGAACCGATAGCTTAGCTCTCCGCCGAACGTTCGCGGCACCTGGTACCAGCGTTGGACGGACCCGAACGCGGAGGCGAGAGTCAACGACCCGAACGATACGGACCGGCCGGAAACCGCGGCCGGCGTTGCTCACTGGCTCTACCTGTTCAACGGCCTGACGGAGCTATTCACCGCGTACGCCCGGGTCCGCGAGGAAGGCATCACGCCGACACATACAAGGGCGAGGTTCCGGATTTCTCGCGTGCGATGGAGGAGCCGTCTTAGAAGACGACCACGCCTCGGGCGTCCTGGCCTTGGTGCATCTTCTCGACCGCTTCGTTGATGTCCTCGAGTGCGAAGTGGTGGGTGATGAGCTCGTCGAGCTTGAGGCGCCCCTGTTGGTAGAGGCCGATCGCAAGGGGGATGTCCTTGGTCGGTCGTGAGGTTCCGTACAGGCAGGCCATGAGCGTCTTCTCCGTCGACGAGATGTCGGCGGCGGGGAGGGTGATCTCGGCGGTGGACGGGTGTACCCCGATCGCGACCAGCGTGCCGTCGACGCACAGGGAGTCCCAGCCTGTCCGGACGACCTCGGGGATGCCGACGACCTCGAACACGTAGTCGGCACCCATGCCGCCCGTCAGTTCACGGACGCGGGTCGGGACGTCGACACCCGGCCCACTCTGGATGCTGTGTGTCGCACCGAACTCGCGCGCCATCGCGAGCTTGGCTTCGTGCAGATCGACCGCCACGACCTTGCCGGCGTTCGCCATCGCCGCGGTTTGAATCACGTTCAGCCCGACGCCGCCGCAGCCGAGAACGACGACGGACTTCCCGGCTTGCACCTTGGCCCGATTCAGGACGGCCGACATCCCGGTGAGCACGCCGCAGCCCGTGAGGCAGGCCGCTTCGAACGGGACTTCCTTGTCGATTGGGACGGCGTGCTTCTCGCTGCAGATGAGTTCCTCGGCGAGAGTGCCGATCGACGCGAACTGGTGGATGTCGCGCCCGGCGGAGTCCTTCGCCCGCAGCGAGCCGTCGGGGTTCTTGCCGGAGAAGATCGTGCTGAGACCCCAGAGGCAGAGGTTGGGGCGTCCCTTTACGCAGTTGTCGCACACGCCGCAGTGAATCAGCGCGGAGAGGACGACGTGGTCCCCGACCCTTGTTTGAGTGACCTCGTCACCGACCTCCAGCACGATGCCCGCGCCCTCGTGGCCGAGAATCATCGGCAACGGGAAGGGCAGGGCGCCCGTTTGGACGGCGACATCGGAGTGGCATAGCCCGGTGGCCTTCACCTGCACGCGGATGTCCCGGGGGCCGATGTCGCCGATCTGGATGTCGACGACCTCGATCGGCTGATTGTACTCGTAGCTTACGGCTGCCTTCACGGTGTGCTCGGGCTAGTCGAACGAGGGAAAGGGGCCCTTCGGCTCCTTCGGGATGATGCCTTGGAGGAGATCGATCGGATCGCGCAGGCTCACGATGTAAACGACTCGATCGGTCACTTCGCCCTCCGCATGCCAGGCTCCCTTCGGGATGTCGAGCCTGTCGCCCGAAGAGATGAGAACCCGCTCTCCTTCCTCGTCGAGGAGGTAGGTCTCACCCTCGATGACGTACCCGATCACGTCGTGGTCGTGGTAGTGAATCGGCAACTCCGGCGACTTGCCGGACACGAACGTGTGCGGCCAGAAGCCGGTCTTGCCGATGTCCGCCATGACTTCGTCTCGCGAGCTGAAGTAGCCCTTCTCAATCACCATCTTCGACATGTGGGTGCTCCTCCGTGGTCCGGGTGCATCTTGGCATGGATGGCGGCGCGAGTCCGCTCAGGCCGTCGCCGCCTGGTAGAATAGCCCAAGGCAGCAGCCCCACCCGGTCAGGAATACACCGGTCCGCGCCGAGGGAATGTCCGCGAGGTACATTGCCGCGTACGCAACGCGCGCGACGACGAAGGTGATCGCGAGTGTTGCGGATGCACCCGCCGGGTCCGCTCCTGCGACGTGTGCCGTGAGCACGGCCGCGGTGAACACCGCGAAGGCCTCCCAGGAGTTCGCCTGGGCTCCGAGGGCGCGGGCCGCGATGCCTCCGAGTTGGAGCGCCTGCACGCGCGGGTGGTTCGCGTCGAGCTTGCCGAGTTGCTGGACACGGAGGTAGGCGCCGGTCCCCGCCAGCACGTACGGGAGGAGTGACGCGACGAATACGCACCAAAGAGGAGTGGTCATCGGCCTCGCCTATAGGAATCCGGGCCGTTTGTAGAGCCCGGTGCGGCGCGCTCGGCGAGGGGCGCTACTCCGCGCGTTCGCAGTCCAGCACCTGGTCGCTCAGCCGGTAGCCCCAGTCGCGCACAGGGAACCCCAATTCGTCCGTGACCTCGCGCTGCGTCTCCGGGCAGAGACAGGAGTCGCGGATCCGAGACACGCGTCCGTCCAGCTCTTCGAGGCGGCAGAGCCACTCGACACTTTCTCCGCCGTCCCGGGGCAATCAGATCACGATGATGGGCTCGCCGAGAAAGATTCATCGCTCGCGCGCTGCTCACGCGCGGGCTTCTGCGCCTCGAGCGCGGCCGGCTCGTGGCCGAAGAGGGACTTCTGGACCCAGTCGTCGCGACTCACGGCGTGGTCGCGCTCCTGCGGTGGTAGCAACGTGAGGATCGTGCGCCCGGCGTCGCGAGTGGCCCCGGGAATCCGGTCTTCCGCGACGGCACGTCGGCCGATCATCCAACCGCATCGGGGCGCAAGGGGTGAGAGAAGTCCTGTTGGTGCGAGTCGAAATCTTTGGTGCCGTGGTGGTGGCGGCTGTCGTCGGGGTGGCGTCCTTCGCGCATGGGCCGGCGGAGGGCGGGGTCGGAGTGGAGGCCGCAGAGCTTCCGCGGTCGGGAGAGTACTCGGCCCGCCACCGCATCTCGGGTCGGTTTCAAGGTGTGAACCTCGTCGACGGTGTGGCCGCGGCGACGCTCGAGTTCGTCGTGGACGTCATCAGCGACGAAGCGCTCGGGTTCCTACACGGTGCGAAAGGGCATCGCATCGGAATCGCGCTCTATCAGAGTGACGGTCCCACCGGGTCCGGGGCCTGCTCGTTCAAGGATCCCGAGGGCGACGGCTTGTTCATGCGCTTCGTGGAGGGTCGGTACACGTCGAGTGCAACCGTGGAGTCGACCGGCGGGACCGGCAAATACGCGGAGATCGAGGTGCGGCAGACGCACCGCACCCTGTACTGCGGCGAGTTCCAAGGGGGCCGGTTCGAGGCGCGCGGTGTGCGCGCCGGAGTCTGGCAGAGGGCGGAATAGCGCACTTTTCTCGGGGCGGCTCCTCGCCGAGACTGGGAGGCTCGACCCCATGGCGTCCGCGCGTGCGTCCGCGGTGGAATCGGCGGATGACCTTGGGAAAGTGCCCGGCCGGCCAGCGTCGCGCCGCTCCGGCATTTTGCTGGGAAAACGGGCGATCCGGGCGCAGACGGCGGGGGCTCCCCTTGGGCACTAAAGAGCCCGCCTCTTGACAATTGCCCGCCGGATGCCCAACCGAGAGACCCAATGTCCCGGCCTCTCGTCGTCGTCGAGTCTCCCGCCAAGGCGAAGACCCTCTCCAAATTCCTGGGGGACGGTTTCGACGTCCGCGCCTCGGTCGGTCATGTCGCCGATTTGCCCTCCAAGGGCCTAAACATCGATGTCGACAACGGTTTCAAGCCGACCTACGAGCTGACCGAGCGGGGCAAGACGGTCGTCAAAGAGCTCAAGGGCGCGCTCAAGGAAGCCTCCGAACTCTATCTCGCGACGGATGAAGACCGCGAGGGTGAGGCGATCGCATGGCATCTGTTGGAGTATCTGAAGCCCAAGGTGCCCGTAAAACGGATGGTTTTCCATGAGGTCAACAAGTCCGCCATCGAACACGCGGTCGAGAATCCCCGCGACCTCGACTACGGCCTCGTGGATGCCGCCGAAACCCGGCGGCTTCTGGATCGGCTCTATGGATACGAGGTGTCGCCGGTGCTGTGGCGGCGCGTCAATCGAGGATTGTCCGCGGGACGGGTGCAGAGCCCGTCGGTCCGGCTGATCGTCGCGCGCGAGCGCGAGCGCATCAAGTTCGTCACCGCCGACTACTGGGACATCGATCTCGTGACCGGCACCACGCCGTCGTTCGACGCGAGGCTCGTCGCGGTCGACGGTGCGAAGGTCGCCTCAGGTAAGGATTTCGACGACCAGGGCAACGCATCGAGCAAGGTGGTCGCGGTCGGCGAGGTTCGCGCGCGAGCGCTGGCGGCGGGCCTCGAAGGTGCCGCGTTCGCCGTTCGTTCGGTCGAAGAGAAGCCGTACCGCTCGTCGCCGAAAGCGCCGTTCATGACCTCCACCCTCCAGCAGGAGGGCGGTCGGAAGCTGCGGCTGTCGGCCTCGCAGGTCATGCGCGTTGCGCAGGGGCTCTATGAGCGCGGCTTCATCACCTACATGCGTACGGACAACGTCGTCCTGTCGGACGAGGCGATGCAGGCGGCCCGCGGGGCGGTCGAGAGCGAGTACGGCGCGAACTACCTGAACGCGGCACCGAAGCAGTATTCCTCGAAGGTCAAGAACGCGCAGGAGGCGCACGAGGCGATCCGTCCCGCCACGCCGTTCCGCGGCCCGGACCTCGTCTCTGGGGAACTCAACAGCCAGGAACTCGCGCTCTACCGGCTGGTGTGGCAGCGTACGCTCGCGTCGCAGATGGCCGACGCGGCCGGTGTCACGGTTTCGGTTCGCGTCGCGGCGACCGTGACCGAATCAACCTCGGGCAACAAGGCTGATTGCGAGTTTGCGGCTTCCGGTACGACGATCATCTTCCCCGGCTACCGGGCCGTCTACGTGGCGTCGAAGGAAGAAACCGGGGAAGACGCCGCCGAGAAGGAGGCTCTGCTTCCGCCCCTTCAGCATGGCGACTCGGTTTCGATCGACTCGATCACCCCGAACGGGCACACGACGACCCCGCCGGCGCGATTCACCGAAGCCTCGCTCGTGAAACGGCTCGAGGAGTTGGGCATCGGCCGGCCGTCCACCTGGGCTTCGATCATCCAGACCGTTCAGGATCGCGGCTACGTCTGGAAGAAGGGCCAAGCCCTCGTGCCGACGTGGACGGCGTTTGCGGTGATCCGTCTCCTCGAAGAGCACTTCAACGCCATCGTCGACTACGACTTCACCGCTTCGATCGACACGGATCTCGATGCGATTGCCCGTGGCGATCGTCAGAAGGACAAGTGGCTGAAGCGCTTCTACTTCGGCGACACGGGTGACGGCGACACCGAGGCGATCACGGCCGAGGCCGGCGCGGGGGACGATGCGCTGCTCGGCCTGAAGCGCTTGGTCGAGGGAAACCTGGACCAGATCGACGCCGCAGAGATCAACACGTTCCCACTCGGAGACGATGCGGACGGCAACCTGGTCGTGGTGAAGCCCGGCAAGTACGGTCCGTACGTCAAGCGAGGCGAGGACACCGCCAGTGTTCCCGACGACCTGACGCCCGACGAGCTCACGATCGAGAAAGCGCTCGAGTTGCTGGCCGCGCCCAAGACCACCGATCCGATCGGTGAGCTCGCCGGACTGCCGGTGTACGCGAAGAACGGCCGCTACGGTCCGTACGTGCAGTGGGGCGACCACGACAATCCTCCTCCCGGCATGGAGAAGCCGAAGATGTCGTCGCTCTTCAAGACGATGGTCTTGGAGGCGGTGACGATGAAGGACGCGAAGTCGCTCCTCGAGCTGCCGCGGCACCTCGGTGACGATCCCGCGGACGGTGTCGGTATCTTTGCGAACAACGGTCGCTATGGGCCGTATGTCGTAAAGGAGAAGGACTACCGGAACATCGACACCGAAGAGCAGCTCTTCGAGATCTCGCTCGACGAAGCTCTCGGGATCTTCAGTGAGCCGAAGGTCTACAAGCGCCGCGGGCAGAACATGGCCGCGAAGGGACCGCTCAAGGAGTTCGATGCCGACCCGGTGAGCGAGAAGAAGGTCGTCGCCAGGGACGGTCGTTTCGGCATCTACGTCACCGATGGCGAGACGAACGCGTCGCTCGGCAAGGGAGACCGTCTCGAGGAGATGACCCCGGAGCGGGCGTACGAGCTGCTCGCGATCCGTCGCGAGGCGATCATCGCGAAGGGCGGCGTGCCGGGGAAAAAGGCCAAGGCGACGAAGAAGAAGGCCGCGTCGAAGAAGAAGGCGGCGTCCAAGACGAAAACGGCCGCGAAGAAGGCCGCCGCGAAGAAGAAGGCCCCCGCGAAGAAGAAGGCGTCCGCGAAGAAGAAGGCGGCGAAGGCGCTCGAGGCGGAGACCGTCACCGGGGAGGCCGGGGCCTGACGTTCTCGCTCGGCCGCGGCTCAGACCTCGCCGGTCAGTGAGGCGCGCTGCGAGAGTTCGATCCAGTTTCCGTCGGGGTCCCGCACGAAGGAGATTCGCGCGACCTTCCCCAGCGTGAGTGGCGGGAAGCCCTCCATGCCGCCGCGAGAGACGATCTCGCCGTGTACGGCGTCGACGTCCCACACCTGGATCGTCATGTAGCGAAACCCGGGGGCGCGCATCTTGCCGTTGTTCGCCTCGACCACGTCTCGGGGTACGCCGGGATCGTGAGCGAAGTGCAGGATCGATCCGCCGATCCCGTAGGCTCGCTCCCCGCGCGGCTGGAGTTCGAGCACCTCCGTGTAGAAGCGGTGCTGCGCGGCCTCGTCTCGGACGCCCAGGAAGAGCCCGATTCCCTCGACGCCGTCGGTTCCGGGCGGCACGAGCCGTACGTGGTTGCCTTCCGGATCGACGAGGCGACGCTCTTCGGTCAGCCCCGGGCGTGCGATCCACAGTTCACGGTAGCCCGATGGCCTCGCCGGCGGCAGCGGGTCTCGCGCGTGGTTGATCTTCATCACCGATCCGTTCATGCCGTGCCGGAGTTGGTGGGTCCCGCCGCCTGCCGGTAGCTTCTCTTGGAAGGGGAGCCCGACCTCGTTCTGCCAGAAGGCGAGCATGCGGTTGCGGTCGTTGGTGTAGAGCCCGAAGTCGATGACATCCTTCGCGAGCCTGATCGTCATTGCACGGTGATCCTCCTCGGTGACAGGGAAACACAAAGGCACCGGATTACGAGGCCGCCACGCGAGGCGGCAGGGATACGCGCGACCGTTTCGTGCTACCGAAGCTCGACTGCGAGCGCCGTAAGGTGCGCGCTGATGTCGTGCACGACCGTCAGGCCGGTCTCGAAGGTCGAGCCGCCCGCCGTTGGGCAGCATCCTCCGGGTGTCGTGAATGGGAAACCGCTCGGGATGCAGTCTGCCGGATCGATGATCTCCGAGTCGTCGACGCGGGGGAAGTGGCTGACGACGGTGCCGGCGGCGACCTTTGGAGGGATCTCCGTGTTGTCGCGCACGGCGAAATCGTTTCGGCTGGGATGGAAGAAGGTGGTCCTGGGGACCGGGCCACGGCATGGGGGATCTGCCCTACGACGAACGTTTGAAGGAACTCCGCAAACCCGAGGTGCGCGCGCACCCTCGCGGAAAAAGTCGTCCCGGCCACGGCGATGATGGCGATCATGCACGCGTCACTTGAGCGGATCTTCCCGCTTTCGGACTCGCCGAATTGCGAACCGGCGACCGAGATGAGTATCGCTGCGATCGCGATGCTCACGCATCCCAAGACGGTCCTGGGGCTGTCCGATGGCGGGGCGCATGTAGGCATCATCTGCTGCGGCTCGATGCCTACATTCATGCTGACCCACTGGGTTCGGGATCGCCCGGGTGAGAGGTTGTCTCTCGAGCAGGCGGTCCACATTCAGACCGAGCGCACCGCGAAGCTCTTCGACTTTGAGGACCGTGGCGTGCTCGCATCCGGCTATCTGGCAGACGTGAACGTCATCGACTTCGAGCGCCTGAGAATGGCCCCCCGGCGATGGCCTACGATTTCCCGGCCGGTGGGAAGCGCCTCACTAAGGGTGCGACCGTCTACGTGGCGACGTCGAAGTCGGGTGAGATCATCCGGGAGAACGATGCGAGCACCGGCGCGCATCCCGAGAAGCTGCTGCGCGGGCCGCAGGAACGACCTCACGCCTGACGCGTCCCAACCAGGCTCGAACGAGAGCGACGTGCAGCCATCCCTCAACGATGCGTTCGTCCGCGAAATGAGTCAGGCTCGGACGGCTTACGGCAAGGGCGATCTGGGTCGTGCGTTCGGATTCCTCGAACGCGCGCACGTTCTCGTCCAGGTTCTTCGCATGGCCGCGGTGATTCCAGGCTGCCTATTCGGTTGGGTGCCGATGGGGAACACTGGCGGTGCGAACGTGTCCCTCTTGAGGCGGGGCTCCACACTTTTGGTCTGGAGGCTTTCTGGGCGCGGGAGGGGCTCCGGGTTCGTGTTTGGTCGGGAGGCGCTCGTTTTGGCTGCCAGACCCGGCGACATGGTTTGGGCAGTCGGCGAACCACGTGACCCGGCCGGGATCGAAAGGAGGACCTGGGTCGGCAACTCGTCACAGCGTCGGCCCGTGGCGGAACCACCACATCGGATCGTCAGACCCATGCAGAGGGCGACGGTGCTTGCTATCGGTGCGGCACGCAATCTTCCATTTCGGCGTGTGCCGGAGGGCTTTTTATCGGCCCCTAGGGTCCGCAGTCGGCCACGGGAGAGGGCTCCCGCCCGTGTCTGGGGTCGGCCCGCGGCGTGACGATAGAGAAGAAAAATCTCGCTGGCCACGATGGGGAAACGACGATGAACGAGTTCGAAAACGCACTGCGCATACTCGCCGATTTTCACCAGCATCACCCCTGGTTCCGGGCCGTGTTGACCCTGGGCTTGACGGTGGTCGGCGTGGGCGTGGTGAATTTTGGAGTGCGCTTCGGCCTGCGGCGACTGGGGACGCGGTTCAAAGGGCGTCGGCCGTTTCTTCAGATCACCGCGGACGCCATCGATCGCCCTCTCAATCTGATCACCTGGCTTCTGGTTGCCTGGCTGGTGGTGCCGTTCGCCATCGGCGAAGCCGGCTCCGATCTGTCGGCGTACCTGCCGGTCCTGAACAACGGCGCCGCGGCTGTATCGGTGCTTCTGATGTCGTGGGCGCTCTGGCGTGTCGCGGCTGGTACGCGCCTCTACCTTCTGGCGAAGTATTCCCGGACCGACGGTGGATACAACGACTTCAGCGTCATCGAGACCGGGAACCTGGCGGCCCGCGCGTCGATCGTCCTCTTCGCCGTCTTCAGCTTGCTCGGCGCGCTCGGCATTCCGCTCAGGTCGCTCACCGCGGTCGGCGTGGTGGGGGGCTTCGGGGCGTACGCACTGACGATGGCGAACCAGATCTTGATCTCGAACATCTTCGCCGGCTTCGCGATCTACCTGGATCGTCCGTTCGCGGTCGGCGATTGGATCTCGACCAAGGACGGCGCGGTCACCGGGACGGTCACCAAGATCGGACTTCGCCTGACCACCATCGTCGGGTTCGACAAGCGACCGATCTACGTTCCGAACTCGGTGTTCAACGAGAACGCCACGGTCAATCCCTCGAGGATGTCGAATCGCCGGATCCTCCAGTACGTCGGCCTGCGGTACGACGACCTCCACCGTGTCGGCGGAACCTTGCAAGCCATCCGCTCCTACCTGGAGGGCCACCAGGAGATCGACCAGGACAAGCTGACGCTGGTGAATCTCGTGAACGGAAGTACGGACATGGGTTCCGCGGTGGAGGGGTGTTTCGGCGCGTCGTCGATCAACTTCATGGTTTACACCTTCACGAAGACCACGAACTGGGTTCGCTTCCAGAACATTCAGGACGAGGTGATGCTGAACATCGCCCGGATCGTAGAAGAGCAGGGCGCCGAGATCGCGTTCTCGACCATCACGCTCGAAGCGCCTAAGCCCTTGACCCTGGCTGCGGTTCCTCCGGCGGTGCTTCTCGAGCCTCCCAAGTCCGGGGCGTGAGAGCGGCCGTCTCTCGTTGACGCGTCGCTCTCGCAATCCTGGGCTAGAGTCCGAGGATGGACTGGGGGGGCTTGCGGCCACGAGAACCCGGAGCGGGACAAGCTTTGCGTGGAGTGTGGGGCAGGTTTCGACGATCGGTGTGGCACGCAGCTGCCGCCTGGCTCCAAGTTCTGCCTCGAGTGCGGCCGCGCGACCGAGGTAGTACGAGCGGCAATGCAGGGCCTGGAGGCTGCGGAGTTCGTGTACGAGATCGCGATCCATCTGGAGCTCGGGTGCGCGTTCAAGCGCCCTCTCACGCAGTAGGTGGCACTCGGGTCGCAGATCCAAGGCTGCAAGCAGCAGGCCCACGCCTCCGCGGCGCGCTCGATCATTGGCGTCGGGCTCGCTCTCTCGCGGGCGCGGAGCAAATCCAGCTGGCCGGCACTTCGTCCACCCAGATTGTCGCGCTGGGGTGGCGGCAGGGTGTCTCGGAATCCGAGTGTGAGCGACTGTTCGAGGAGGCGCGCTCGGGCGTACCTGATGTACGCGTACCTCCATGATGGGCTGGTGGACGGCGGTCTGGCCGTTTGTCACGAGCTCGAACCGCTGACGATCCTCACTGCGGCGTGGAGGCTGCGGGCTTCCGTGCGCTGCTCGGAGTCCGGAACGTTCGGGGCTCGCTCGAGGCCGTTGCGGGCAGCCGCCCCGATCTTCAGGTGGGTTTGCACGAACGCGGTTCGTCATGAGGGGACCGCGGGACGAAGAGGGATCGGATCGGTAGTACGTGCGATGACTAAGCTGACCAGGCGACCCTGAAGCGCGCGGAATGCCACTCGATTTTCGAGATGGTCGGGGGCCTGGCGGGCCGGACCGTCCTCGATCTGGCGTGCGGGACGGGCTTTTACACGCGCCGGTTGAAGGAGCGCGGCGCGTCTTCGGTTCTCGGGGTGGATCTCTCGCGGGAGGTGATCGAGGTGGCGAGGCGACACGAGGGCGAGAACCCCGTGGGTGTTTCATATCGAGTCGCCGATGCCTGAGAACTCGGCGGAGTCGGTCCTTTTCGACCTCGAGACTGCCGTGTGGCTGCTGAACTACTCCGAGACGCGTGAGCAGCTCGTTTCGATGGCATCGAGTGCCAGCGCGAACATCGCAAAGGGAGGGCGGCTGTGGATGTCCGTCGCTTGAGTCGAGAGGCGTATGAGACTTCGCTCGCGGAAGCGGATTTTTCAGATGTCGAGTGGGTGCCCGCGGGGGTCGCCGCGGAAGATCTCGATCACTACGGCGCGGAGTACTGGTGCGACTTTCTCGAGAACTGCGTCGGGATCCCTGCTCGGAAGCGTTGATTCGAGGCGTCGATGCCCGCGTATCGTCGGGAGCGGGGGCCGACGGCGCCTCCGGCACCTGCTAAGGACGATGCGGTGTACTCGCGATTCGTAAACTGGTTGTCGGCGACACGATTCGGATCGCTGGTGGTGAAGTACTTCGCGTCACGCGTCGATCCGGTCCTGTTCCGCGCGACGAACGGCCGATGGACGTCGACCGGCCCGCCGACCCTTCCAATGTTGACGGTGACGGTGGTCGGTCGAAAATCCGGCAGGCCGCGTTCGGTGCAACTCGCCTACCACGCCGCCGGCCCGGACTTCCTCGTGGTCGCGAGCGCAATGGGCCAGGCCCGACATCCGGCGTGGCGCTACAATCTTGAGGCGAACCCGGAAGTCGACGTACAGGTCCGCGGAGAGCGCTTCCGCGCCCGCGCCCACGTGCTCGATGACGACGAGAAGGCGCGCGTCTGGGCGGACATCAAGGGGACGATCCCGCAGATGAGCGTCTACGAGCAGCGAACGGACCGGAATATCCGGGTGTTCCGGCTGCGCCGGGCGGCGGGCGGGGACGGGGACGTTGGTTAGTCTCGCTGATTTTGTTTAGTCACCGACCGAGCCAAGCGTTTTGCTGTACGGCCGTTGCCGCGGTGACTAAACAAAATCAGCGAGACTAACCAACGTCCCCGGTCTGCGGTCAGGCGATGTTCCAGAGGGTCGCGACGCTCATTCCGACGAGGCAGAGCACACCGATGCCCCAGAAAATCGCTCGGGCCGGCTGCATGTTCCGGATGTAGACGAGGGTGTGCAGGATGCGCGAGACCGTGAACAGCCAGAAGTACGCCGTTGCGCCCAACGGCGAGGCGCCGAGGAGCACGTATACCAATCCGATGGCGAAGAAGAGCGGAATGTTCTCGAGATCGTTGCGTTGGATGCGGAGCGCTCGAGCCACGTCGGGCTGCTCTGCTTCGGCCGCCGTCACGCCGGCGCCGCCGGCCACGAGGGCATCCTCGGGGTTCACGTACCCCTTCACGCGGGAGCGCTGTGAGGCGGTGTAGACCGCCGAGGCGATCATCTTGATCACTAGGATCGCGACACAGACGGCGTAGGTCCGAAACGCAGGGTTACCAAGAAAGGGTTCCATCATTCGCTCCTCTGAATCCGGCTGACTGGGCTCTGCCAAGGTGTATCGATGATCTGCCCGCCGAATGATACCCCAGCGCGGATAGGAGGGCACCATCGGCAGCGTTGCGTGAACTCGGACGGGTCCCGACGAAACGGGCCCCGTAGATTCTCGGAGCGCTTCTGCGCGACCACGTGGCACAGATTGCATTCCAGGTCCTCGGCGGTCGTGCGGGCCTTGCGAAACACGTTCGAGCCGGCCAACCCGGAGTCCATCAGCTGATTGTCGAGTGGGGGAATCGGGTTGGGCAGCGGGACCACACCGAGCATGAGGGACGTGAACTTGAACATCTCGGTATCGGGGATGAGGCCGTCGGTCCCGAGAAGTCCCTCGAAGGCGACGATGAAGTTGTTGAAGGAGAGCTCCTCGTTGGTCGGGTCGCTTCCGAAGTGACCGACCGAGGGATCGCCACGCCAGTGCTGAGCGATGTGCGTTTTCATGCCGCGCAGAGTCTGCGTGGTCATCGGGCCCTTGAACGGGTGAAAGTCCGTGAGGCCGGTGTCTACGATCGGGTCGACGACCAGGAGATCGTTGACGGTTTGGGTGCCATCCGGATCGCCGAGGTCCCAGGCGCGGCTGTCGAGGTCGCCGAAGACCTGGCAGATCGAGCACGAAGCCTCGCCGTTGCCCGAAGTAGCGTAGGCGTCGTAGAGCACCGAGCGGCCATCGACGATGTTGGCCGGCTCGGGGTTGTAGATGGGCAAGTGGGCCACTTCGGTCGTGATGAGCGTGTCGATCACGGAGATCGAGTTGTCCAAGCGCGTTGCCACGTAAAGACGATTGTTGGTCTCGTCGAGGACGACACCGGTCGGTCCGCCGCCGTCGAGCAGGATGTGATCGGCGCAGGAGGGCACGAAGCTGTCGTTCTCGAGCGCCGCGGTCTCGAAGACGCCGACCTTCTGCGAGCCGAAGGCGGCGATGAACAGGATCTCCAGGCGATCGTCCGGCGTGTTCACGGCGAAACAAGCGCGTGCCGTCGGGCGACATTGCGAGCGGCCGAACCTGGCCGCTCTCGAAGGCGACGAAGGGCTGGGCCTTGGCGGCTGTCATCGAGAACGCGGCGAAGAGCGATACGCCGGCGCAAAGAAGGGCCATCCGGGTCAGATTGCGTCCACTTACGTGGCCCTTCTCGATTCGTTGGACTCTCGCTGGTGGGTGGGCTCGAAGTCCAGAACGCATTTCGTGCGGAGTCGGCACGAGCCTCGGGCCATGCTTACTGCAAGCACAAGGAGCGGTTAACACCGCGTGCGGGGCTGTTGGACCGGGCTGGTCTTCGCAGGCCGGCCCATTCTCAGATCTGCGTGGATGCCACGTAGTCGACGAAGATCGGGGACGACGACGCCCGGGCTCGGCCGCAGACGAGCCCAATCGTCGGCCGTTGCCCGGTTCGCGTTAGGAGCCCGGCAGATCTTCGCAGGGGAGGGCGGTCTGCTGTGGAGCGCCGACGTAACGGCTGGTCGTGTCGGTGGCGGCGACCGTCGTTGCGCACCACGGCGCGCCGTCGGCGAGGCGCACGCGGATGGAGAAGCCGCCGTGCGGAGCCCCGGCGAGATCGAGTAGGGCGGCCCCCGTTGCAATGACCTTGAGCTTGTTGCTCTTCAACAGGACTTTGCGAACGGGCCCGTGCACGCCGGTCTTGTCTTTGTACTTGTAGCTCTTCGGTACATCGGTGCCGATCGAGAGCCAGCCCTCGGCTGGGAGATGCATGCGTTGGTAGTCGTTCGGATCGCCGGTCGATGCGTAGAGGTCGATGACCATGCCGTGCGCGGTCGGGTCCTCAGAGGAGCCCACCGCGGGCAGGGACGTCGCACTCGAGGATCCATCGCCGATGGCGACGAAGCTGAGCCTTCGTTTCTGGGGCTTCGCGGCGACATCCTTCACGATGAGTCGTCGCGCCAGCATAGGTTCGGGTTCGACCTCCCAGACCATCCGGTTCAGAAATCGAGTCGAGAGGTCGGTGACGGTCAACCCGTCGACGAGTCCGCCGAGGAACGTGCAGTGGCCGCCGCCATCGAGACGATAGTACTCGTGCGGCGCCGGGGCCGAGTCGTACCAGGATGCGATGACGTCGGGGAGTAGGACGGGAACGGTGCCGTCCCCGGTGGTGTGAATGAGGAGCAGGGGGGCGTCCGCGGCGTCGGGGACGGACGGGCCCGCTCCGCCGCAATAGCTCAGGACACCCTGGACCTGAGAAGAGTGGCCCGGGTTGTTGACCGGCAGCGCTACGTCGCCCGGCAGTTCGGTCTGATACGCGTCTTCGCCGGCGGGTCCGGCGATACCGAGATTACCCGCCGTGATACCCCCCGCAGAGATGCCACCGGCCATGACGAAGTTAGGGTCGATCCCGAGGGTCGCGGCGTTGGCGCGCAGCCACCGGACGGCGCGCGCGCCGTCGACGGCCGCGGCGTGGACCGCGGGTGCCAGCCCAGGGTCGGTCGGCCAGAATGCGTACGCCGGATCGGCCGTCGGATTCTCGCCCTGCAGCCGATAGCTGATCGACACGGCGACGTAGCCTCGGCTTGCGAAGTAGTTGCCGTACGAGGTCATGCTACCTCGGTTCCCTCCTGTGAAACCGCCTCCGTGGATCAGCACCATCGCGGGTTTCTTGATGTCGGGATTTCCGATGGGCTCGTACAGATCCAGCAGCAGGTCCTTCCAGGTTGCCCCGTTGTCGATCCGTCCCTGGCCATAGACCACGCCGGTGGTCTTCTGGACGGTCCACAGCGCGTCGTCGTATGCGGCCTCGGCGGTGTGCGGGGGACCGGAAGACAGAAGTGCGATCAGCACAAGGGGAACGGTGGCTAGATTAAGACCGGCGGGCATGAGGGGAAGCGTAGACTGCTGCTGGGGTTCATGGAAGCCCAGTTCCAGCCCTCCTCACAAGACGGTCTCCCGCGGGCTGGGCGCGACCCGAACTGGATGTAGACCCCCAGCCCGACTTTGCACGAGCGGCCATGCGGCTTGGCGTCGATCGTGCAGCCTCCGTCGTCGATACTTCGCAGGAGTTGTCGGCACACGACGGCCATCACGGCCTGTGCGTGCTCGAGTTTGTTCTCTGCCATGTAGGATGTGTAGGCCGTGACGTCGGCCAGCGTGAGGAAGTCCCGTCGAACGGCGATGTTGCTCATGCCAGGAGATTGTCTCGCAATCGGCGCGGGTTGTTACATGAGGCCGGGTCATCCCTAGCTGTGCCCGTCTTGCGGGCGGGGGTGCACGAGTCGTGCGTCGTCGGCGGCTCCCATCTCCGACAGAAGCCGGTGTACCGCACGCTCAGTGCTCCCGATGCGTTGCGCGAGGTAGCGAAGCCGGGCTCCCGGGCCTCGGCGAGTGCGAGCAGAATGTGCCGGGAGTTTGCTCAGGTGGCCGATGCGGCTCGCCACGGAAAGGAAGCGAGGAATCCGCAGAGGATGACATCGCGAACTACCGGTCTCGCGCGAGTTTGGAGTGCTTCTTGGAGGAGTTCGGGTTCCAGGGCGCGGAAGACCGCGAGCACGATGTCCTTTGTCGGCTCCTCCAGCGGGGGTTTGCTGCCGAGGTCCACTTCGCTCGGCAGGCCGCTTTACCCCGTCGTCGGCGGGATTCAGGGCTGGCGGAGGGTGCGGGAGGCCGGGTTGAACTCGTTGCCCGGATCACGTTAGCCGTAGACCTGAAACTTTAGGGAAGCCTCCTGAGTTTGGGGATCGATGGAGCGCGTTCCGGCTTGACGAGTGCTCACCCGCATTCGACGGGCTCGGCGAGGTGTCGCGTTCTGGCCGCCGCTTCCGGCTCACGTCGCGTGGGCACTTCTGCACACGCCAGGGCGACCAGTTCTACTTCCGGAATAGAGAGTGAAAACCGCTAAGATGAACCGATCCGCCGTTCTCCTCATTTGCCTGGTATTGGTTTCGGCCCTAGCCCCGGCGCGGGCAGGCGCAGTCGATCCGGCGGTCCAGAAGCAACTCGACGCGATGCGCGAGATGCTCGAGAAGCAGAACGAAGTCATTCACAGGCAATCGGAGCTCATTGAACGTCTGGAGAAGCGCCTCGATGCCGATTCGATCGGTGCGAAGCCGATCAGCGCGCCGGTCCCCGAGCCGAAGCCGAAGCCGAAGCCGGCACCCGCGCGAGACGTGGTTCCGCCGAAGCCGGCTGCGCCGAGCCCGCTCGAATTCGTTTCTCCGCCGGTGCACGAGGAGGACCCGATTCCGCTCGTCTCGCCCGATCAGCCCGCGTTGCTCGAGGCTCGAATGGATGGCGATACGGACCAGATGAAGGACGAGGAGGGGTTCGCCGGCTTCGAGGCCGGCTACCAGAAGGGCTTTGTGATTCGATCCAAGAATCCGGAAGAAACGCGCACGCCCTTCGAGCTGCGAATCAACGCGCGCATGCAGTTCCGGTATACCTTGTTCGACCGCACGGAAGACGAGTGGGTGGATGGTACGGGCCGGGTTCGGCCCATCCAGAATCGCAGCGACTTCGAGATCGAGCGGGCGCGCTTGGTCTTCTCGGGATACGCGCTGTCGCCGAAGCTCCAGTACTTCATCAACCTCGACGGTGACACGGACGACAATCACCGCATCGTCCTTCACGACATGTGGTTCAACTACGAGTTCAACCGCTACGCCAACCTGCACATTGGCAAGGCGATGATCCCCGGCAGCCGCGACTGGCTGAACGGCTCGACGCGAACCCGTTTCGTCGATCGCTCGCTCACGACCACGTTCTTCCGGCCAGACCGGTCCGTCGGAATCTTCTCGACCGGTGAGCCGGTGGACAACCTCTACTACGAGGCCATGATCGCGAACGGCATCGCGACGAGCGATCTCGATTTCGGGGAAGTCGACAAAAACTTCGCGTATTCGGGCACCGTGTTCTGGGATCCGTGGGGCAACTACGGCAAAGGCTACACCGATCTCGAGTGGCACGAGGACATCGCCGCGCTC